>CAYNAL010000030.1:0-13960 GCA_964395555.1 uncultured Candidatus Saccharibacteria bacterium | reverse complement strand
ATTTTTTGGTTAATGACCTCTTTAAAACTTTTGGGTCTGTATTTTCGGTAAAAAACTAATTGGCTCATATTAATTATTGTGCTTTAGCAGATCCGATAATATGGGTAGCTAAACCTAAATATCCATTTTGGTAATCTTTTTCACTAGCTGAAAAATTAATTAAATACGCTGTTTTTTTGTCCCCAGTATTATTAACAATCACTTTACTTTGTAAACGAATGGTTTCTTTGTTTTTAACATAGCTAAATTCAGCTGTTTCTGTATATCCGTCAGCATATTTACCCAATAATTGACCCTGCCATCCAGCTTTAGTCATTTCTGTATCCATGTCTGCCCAAATATCAGTAGCTTTAATTGTTTTGTCTGCCGTATATTTAGAAGCAAGCAAAGATCCTGATTTTTCAGTATCTTTAACACCTAATAGCTTTTGACCTGAAAAATTTGATGAAAGAGAAAACAAGGCTACATCTGCATTTGTCCAATTTTTAGGTTGATCCATTGAAAATTTGCTATCAGCGCTTTTAAATATTTGATATATAGAATCTTCTAAAGGTATAGTCTCTACTGTTACATTAGGTGTAGAAGTACCCGTAGTACTAACTGTAGTAGAAACAACATCTACTGTAATCCCAGGATCAGTGCTAGTTACAACTGGGGTTACAGTTGGTATATTTGTTTGATCTGTAAACATGAGGGTCAAATACGAACCACCTAAAAGACTGATGACACCGGCCACTAAAAGTACAATCATAACACCTCTTACCCATTTTGAATTTTTATTCATATTTTTTAATATCTATTTTTAATTTCTTGATTAATGATAGCGATTTCTCTGCCATAGCACAAAGAAGAAAGCTCTTTTAATTTTTCTATCTTGCTCCTGTCTATCCCGTAAGGTGTCCTAGCTACTACATTAAACGCTTTAGAAGTCTGACCATTGATTGTCAGTTTAATATAATAATTATAATTATCAAGGTTTAAAACATCGTAAGGACCAAAGATCGGAGCAAAATATTTAGCCATGAAATCTGCGTCATCAGAAGAAACACGATACGAGATAATGGTACCCACGTTACCAAATACAGATTTTAAGATAGGTTCTTTCAATTGAGCTAAAAATTGATTAGCCACAGTTAAACACAAATGATATTTTCTAGCTTCAGAAAAAATCATAGAGATGTTTTCTGTAGTGATATTCTGAAACTCATCAATGTACATGTAAAAATCTCTTCTTTCACTTTCAGGCACATCTACCCTTGAAAAGGCAGCCATCTTTAATTTACCAATGATAATCATACCTAATAAATAGCTATTAATATCACCTAAATACCCTTTAGATAGATTAACAATTAAAATCTTACCTTCATCCATGATTTTACGAAAATCTAAGCTAGAACCTTCCTGACCGATAATAGGTCTAACTAAATCATTAGATAAAAATGGGTTAAGCTTGGAATTAATATATGGTGCTACATTAGCTAAAGACATTTCCCCTGCAGCTTTTTCCGCTTCTTTTTTCCAAAATTCCACAACACTTGGGTCAGTTTCTTTTTCCAATAGATTAGCTCTAAATTCATCATTAATAAAAATACGAGGTAAATCCATTAAGGTATGTTTGTTTTCTGTGTCATCTAGTAGTAAAAGCATGGCATTTCTAAAATATTGTTCAAAAATAGGTCCGCCTGTAGTTTTAAGATCGTAAAGCTTGTCAAAAATATCTAACAACTCATTAGTCACAGCTGATTTCTGAAAAGAATATTTTTTGTCATAATCTAACATATTCAAACCCATAGCTCTTTTAGGGTCAGCAGGATTAAAGTAGATAAGGTCAGCATAACGATTTTCAGGGATAGCGCCTAAGATTTTTTCCGCAGTATCACCGTGAGGATCGATATAACAAACGCCTTTACCATCTCTGATATCTTGAATTAACATATTTTCCAAAAGCGTAGTTTTACCAGTGCCAGTTTGACCTAAAATATATAAATGCCTCTGACGATCAATATCTGCTATCCTAACTTCTTTTTTGTCTTTACGATATATATTGTCTCCTAAAATAATACCAGCTAAAGGTAGATTAACAGGAGCAGGAGCATTTCTAGCTCTTAACCATTTAATCTTAGGTGTTTCTAATTGACTATGAGGCAAATGATACAAGCTAGCTAATTCTGCAGAATTTAAAATCATAGCTTCAGAAGGTACAAAATTTCTAAAAGCATAATTATAAACTAAACGTTCTTTCATTTTCAAGGTTTTAGCTTCTCTTAAAGAAAAAGAATTTAAATTAGGAGCCTCTAACTGTTTGATAGAGCTAACAATATGATCAAAAATATCTTCAGTACGCTCATTGTTTTCTGCAGCTGTTACAATTCTTAAATTTACTTGAAAAAGTGGTTTTGATAATTTTTCTTCTAAAGCCTTAATCATGACTTCATCTAAAATCTTGGGTTTTAATTTTTCTTCATTTTCTTTTTCTACAGATTGTTTATTGATAACTTTCCAAACAGATTGCCAATTAAAATTTTGACTCTCTTCTGCTTCTTTAAAAGATTTTCCCTCTTTCAAATTTTTTAAAATATTCCCTATTGCTTTTTTATTAGATTTTTTAACAGGCATGAAAACTAATTGCATGGCTGCACCTTCGTTTTGTTTAGCTAATTGGCTTAATGCATTAGTTACGCCGCTTAAAGTATCTACGTCAAAATTATAATAAGTACGTAGGGGCATGGCATAATGTCTGTCTTGCTTAATATACCCTGCTTTTACCCTGCTTAAAGGTTCAAAAATGGTATAATCATCAACTTCAGTGATATAAGATTGAGGATAAAAAGCAGAAAGATTTTTTTCTAATAATTCTAAATCACGTCTTGGGCTAGAAACATAAAAAATAATTTCTTCGCTGTCAGAAGGAGTAGCTAATTCTAAAATGATAGGATGCTTAAAGCTTGATAAATTAGACAAGAATTGTTCAAAAGGAGAAATCAATTCAGAAAGTTTTTTAGAAGGTTCATTTTGAACAGGAGCTAAATTTTCTTTAGGTACAGTCACTAAAAGCAAACGGTAATCCAAAGAATTCCAAAGATTGATTTTAGTTGTATATTTTTTGTAAAAAATAAAAACAACAGTGCCTATCCCAACCAAAATTATTAATAATAAGTTCCCATCCATAAAAAATAATTAATTCATTGATTTGATTTTACCCTGAGCTATTAATTCCTGATATAATTTTCCAACTAATTTATCATGCAGGGCATCTATCAAGTACGGATTACCACTCTTACGAGCTAAGGTAACAGACGCAACTACGCCTTTTGATACAGCCACATCACATAATTCATCTAAAAATTGTTCTATTTCGCTATCAGGATTAATATCTGTTTGATTATCGTCACTAGATAAAGATTGGGTATCGCTAGGAGGAGAGGTATAAAAATCAGTAGAAGGTTGTTCTGGCATGTTAACCATGGCCTTGTCAATTTCTTCCTTAATTACCTCTTTTAATATCTCTTTTTCAGGGGTTTTCTCCCCAGGTACCTTTTCTAAATCATGGCGACGCTGCTCAAAACGATTAACTAATTTATCAAATTCATCCATGTTATATGTTTATTTAATAATTACAGCTTACCATATAATTACTTTAATTTATAGTAGGCTCTATCGGGATAGCGGAGATCCATATATTCTAAATACGGGAAATCATTCTTGATTTTTTCTGTTTTTAAATTTTGTATCATGCTTAAAATCTGTTCTGGCTGATTGGAAAAAGAGACATGGGCATACCAACTAGAAAAATATATTTTAACTGTATCTGGTAAAAAACCTTTTACTTCAAAATATTTCACCTCTAGGTCGTTTTTTGTTAAAAGATCTACTGTATTTTTTAAAAATGATACTTTTTCTTTGTCTAACACCTTATTAGTTAATTCTACCATGGTATCGCTTTCATCCAAGACTGATGTTATCAGATACCCTGTGGTTTGAGGAGCCAAAGCAAAGATAATACCATCTTGATCTAAGTAATAACAATCATTTTTAATTTTTAAACACCAAATCAAAGCAGATTGCCTCTCTTGAGCTTTAATTTCTAATTTTTTAGTAGTCCAATTTAAAGATACGTTAATGTCTTTAAGGTCAGGATAATCATTGGTAATTAAGGTAACAAACTTAGCATCATCTAAAAAAAGTATATTCTGATCATTAAAACCTAAAAAAGTACGATCCAAAGTTGATTTTTGTTTTAAATACCTAGAAACAAAATTAGGCCAAAGATGACCAAAAGATTGGTCAGATAGATATAGCTGTGCTCTTTGTCTAATAATCTCTGATTTTTCAGAAAAACCAGAAACCTCAATATTTTTTAATCTAAAGAAATTTGAAAAAAATATTAAATATATCAAACCAGAAATTAAAAGCAAAAAAAGAAAAACTACCCCCCAGATTTTCCAGCGTTTCATATATCTCCGACGCTTTCTGTCTCCTAGAGGATGGGAAACTGATTTCATGCTCAGATTTTTTTAATTACTTTAATACCAAATGAATATGGCCACAAAACTTTAGGGATAGATACAGAACCATCTTTTAATTGATAATTTTCTAAAATAGCAATAATCATGCGACCAATAGCAAAGGCCGTACCATTTAAAAGATGAGCACAATATGTTTCCCCTGTCTTTTTATCCTTGTATTTTATATTTAATCTTCTAGTTTGAAAATCCGTACAATTGGAATTAGAATGCGTTTCTCTATACATATTTTCACTAGGCAACCATGTTTCAATATCATAGCTAGAAGCAGAGGGTTGAGAAAGATCGGCACTGCATGTACGAATAACACGATATGGTAAATTCAAACCTTTCATCAATTCTTCTTCAATTTTTAAAATTAATTGTTGTTCCTTTTCTGATTCTTCTGGTAAAGAAAAAACAAGCATTTCCAATTTATCAAATTGGTGAACCCTTAAAATACCTTTGGTATCTTTACCATATGACCCAGCTTCTCTTCTAAAACATGATGAAAAAGAAACATATTTTTTAGGTAAATCATCTTTATCAAAAACCTCATCAGTATGCATGGGCCCAACAATTTGTTCAGAGGTACCTACTAAATATAATTCATCTTGAGATAAATGATACATTTCTTCGTCGCTTTGATCCATGTAACCCATACCTTTAAAAAGATCGGGTTTAATCATTACCGGAGGGACAATAGGAGTAAAACCTTTTTTAATGATAACAGACAAAGCATAGTTTATTAAAGCAAATTCTAAAACAGCAGCTTGGTTTTTTAAAAATCCAAAACGCGATCCAGAAGTTTTGCTAGCTCTTTTAACATCTATAATATCCAAAGATTCTCCTAAAGTAAGATAATCTAAAGGTTTAAAAGAAAAATTAGGTTTTTTGCCAACCTCTCTTAAAACCACATTGTCTTCTCCGCTTAAACCAACAGGCACATCTTTTAAAGGCAAATTAGGCAATTGCGTCATAGCTTTTTCTAAATCCAATTCGTATTGTTTTAAAGATTCTTCTTTTTCAGACAAAAAAACTTTAACTTCTTTAAGAATTTTTAAAGCATTTTCATCTTTACCTTCTTTGATTAATTTATTTTCCGCTTCTGTTTTCTTGTGTCTAATATCCCCTATCTCTTGAATAAGATTTCTGCGTTTTAAATCTAACTCAATAATCTGGTCTACTAGATTAGGATCATTACCTTTGTCTTTTACACCTTTTTTTACAAATTCAGGATCTTGCCTGATTAATTTAATATCTAACATATTTTTAATATTATTTTTCTGGTTGGGATGGTCTCATTAAAGGAAAAAAGATTATTTCTTTAATAGAAGGTGCGTTGGTTAAAATAGCCATTATGCGATCTATGCCTACTCCTAATCCTGCGGTTGGAGGCATACCATATTCCAAAGCTTCAATAAAATCTTCATCCATCATATGGGTTTCTTTTTCCCCTCCTTGACGCAATTGAGCTTGATTTTCAAAACGGGCTTTTTGATCCTGGGGATCATTTAACTCTGCAAAACCATTCATCATTTCACTACCAGCCATTAAAAATTGCATTCTTAATGTTTTTCCTGGTTCATCAGGTTTCTTTTTAGCTAAAGGTGAAAGATCTAAGGGATGATCAATCACAAAAGTAGGATTGATGAGTTTGGATCTTATTTTTTTAAAAATGAGATCTGCTAATTTAGCTTTGTCATCTTTTAAAGTATATTCTGCTTTTATTAAATCTGCAGCTTTTCGTAATTCTAAAATATCAGCTACATTAATATCTACGCCTGTTTCATCTTTAATTAATTTATCAAAACTGATTTGTTTAAAGGGCAAACTCATATCTATTTCTTTTTCTTGATAAATTAATTTATTACCTGACAAAGATTCTTCTTTTTTAAATTCTTCAAATAACCCTGATATTAATTTTTCAATTAATTGAAAAAGATATTCCCTATCTTCATAAGCAGCATATAATTCTAACATGGAAAACTCAGGATTGTGTTCCCGATCCATACCTTCATTTCTAAAGTTTTTACCTATTTCATATACCTTTTCAAACCCACCCACAATCAATCTTTTTAAATATAATTCCGGTGCTATCCTTAAATACATATCAACATCTAAGACATTTAAATGGGTAATAAAGGGCTCTGCTAAAGCACCACCGTATAAAGGTTGTAAAATAGGCGTATCTACTTCCAAATACCCTTCTTGAGTTAAAAACGAACGAATATATGATAATAATTTAGCTCGTAAAACAAAACGTTTTTTCACCTCTTCGTTAGCTAAAAGATCCAGATATCTTTTACGATAGCGTTCTTCTTCATCAGACAATCCATACCATTCTTGAGGTAAGGGTCTTAAAGCTTTACAAATCAAACGATAGCTTTTAATTAACAAAGTTTTTTCTCCGCTTTTAGTTGTAAAAAAAACACCCTTGGCTTCGATAAAATCTCCTAAATCTACAAACTCATCAAAAAATTCAAAATCATTGTTTTGCAATTCTTCTTTTTTAAATAACAATTGTAAAGATCCTGACATATCTTTTAAATCTGAAAAAATCAAAGCACCGTGTCGTCTGATAGACATAACTCTACCAACTAAAAAAACTTCTTCTTGAGATTTTTCCAAAGAATCAAAATTTTTCAATATCTTAGCAATTGATCCAGAAACAGAACATTTTTCTGGATATGGGTCACAACCTAATTTTCTAATTGCTTCTAATTTCTTTTTTCTTTCACTGATAATATTATCCAGGGTAGACATTTTAGATAGAAGGTTTAACTAATTTCTTCTATCCTATATTTTACCTCACCAGCGGGTGTTTTGGCAACTATAATATCCCCTTTTGCTTTTTCTAGAAATGCTTTACCTAATGGAGACTCATTAGAAATTCTACCTTCTTCTGGTTTAGCTTCTAAAGAACCTACTAAAGAAAATATTTTTGTAGTTTGAGTACCATTAAAAGATTTTACTTTGATAACAGAACCGATAGACACTTTGTTGTGTCCATTAGTTTTTTGAATGATTTTAGCTTCTTTCACAAGATTCTCTAATTTAATGATTTTGTCTTCTAAAATTAATTGAGATTCTTTAGCTTCTTGATATTCAGCGTTTTCAGAAAGATCACCAAATTCCTTGGCTTCTCTTAATTTTTCGGCTATTTCTCTACGTTTGTTGTCTTTTAAATCTAAAAGTTCCAGCTTTTTTTCTTCTAAAGATTCAGCTGTTAGGTAGTAATCGCACATATATTTTTTTAATATAATTAATTCTTTTTTAAATGTGTTTGCGCTCTAAGAAAACGCAAAATTACACAAGCAAAGCAATTTTACACAAAAAAAATTGAATGTCAACTCTAAAATTGCTATAATCTCTCCAACACGTTATATTTTCAAAAAAACCGTTTAAATAAGCCAAATGTATTTTAAAAAATCAAACATATTAATAATTTTTTCATTGTTTTTTTTAGTAGCTTTTTTAATTTCTCTACCTAAAACAAAATCATATCTATTGCCCGGACGCACTATTATTTTAAAAAATAATACCACAGTGCTTAAATGGCCACCTATTAGAGAATCAATTAATCAAATAGAAACTGTTTGGGACTTAAAAGAAGAAATGATTCTAACCCAAAAAGATTTTTTAGAAATTAACCTCATGGATATGGCTGTCTATCTTTATCAAAAAGGCATTCAAAAAGAAAAATATGCTATCAAAGCCAAAGGAGCAAATGATGATTTTGGAGAAACGCCTATTGGTCTTTTCAGAATCTTAAATAAAGAAAAAGAACACTATTCTAGCTGGGCATATGTCTATATGCCAGATAGCATGAGGTTTACAGGTAATTATTACCTTCATGGCTTACCATATTACGCCAACGGACAATTAACAGGTGCTACCTATTCAAGCGGTTGTGTTAATCTCTACAGCGAACCTGCTAAAAACCTATATGCTTTATCACCTAGAAATCTCCCTGTTTTAGTTTTAGAAAAAGATTTTTTAAATGATGATTACATATATCGCAAACCTTTAAAAGCCCTACCCCCTATAACCGCTCAAAGCTACCTCGTTGCTGATATAGATAGCAGTCAAATCTTATATGAAAAAAACAGAAGCAGTCTTGTTAGCGCTGGTACCATTGTTAATAAATTTATCGCCGGTATTTCTGCTAGCGAAAATTCTCTTTTAAGTTTTAATTATATTTTTACAACGAAAATACCCATTAACGCTAACGCTATTTTATATAAAGAAGATCGTGTTTGGCCAATAGGAGAAAGAATACCTTATATAGATCTTTTCTACCCCATGATTATTGAACATTCCGCTAATGCAGCAGAAGCATTAGCTCAAAGTCGTCTAGGACACGGATATGAATATGCATTAAATGAAAGAGCAAAATCAATGGGTTTAAATAATACTTTTATTTCTGATGCTGGCGGATATGATTTGAATAACTTAACAAACGCAGAAGATGTTTTTTTGTTGTCCCGATATCTTCTAAAAAACAAAACATGGATGTTAAAAATATCCAAAGGTGTCTTGTATCCTAAGTTTGGTCAACCATATTTTTCAGAACCATATAACAACAAAAATATTTTCTATCAAAAAGAAAATTTCTTAGGTGGATACTATGATTTAGGTCAAGCTGGTTTAGAAAACGGTTTTGGTATTTTTAAAATATCAGTAAATGGCACAGAAAGATCTTTAACCATTGTTTTACTTCAATCTCAAGATATTAAATCAGATACGGAAAAAATCTTAAATCTTTTTGTTAATGGCAAAAATAATTAATTGCCTTTCCATCTATTTTTTTCATACCAACTCAGCATTTGAAAAGCTACAGGTATGGCCACGGTAGAACCTAATTTAGGTTCTTCTAATAAGATAAGCCAAGCAATCTCTGGATTCTGATATGGAGCATACCCAACAAATAAAGCATTAATTTTTTTGTTCCCTTGAATCTGAGGCGTACCTGTTTTACCAGCTGAATCTATTTTTAAAGTTGTTAAAGATCTAGCTGAACCTAAGGTTACTACTTGACGCATACCCTCTTGAACAGCTTTTAAATTTTCCGCACTCACTGGTAAGGTAGTGATAATTTCTTCTTTGCTTTCTTCGTCTGCAACACCAATTTTTTTAATTAAATGAGGTTTCATTAAAACTCCGTTATTAGCAATAGCTGCAATGTAAGAAATCAAACTCAAAGGGGTGATAGATAAATCTCCCTGCCCAATACTCACGTTATAGGTATCACCTAATCGCCACAAAGGATCATTTTTTCTGTTTTCTTTGATCCACTCAACATCAGGTAACACTCCTTTTTTTTCTCCTGGCAAATCTATACCCAAAAGCTTATCAAGATAGAATTTTTGCCAATATTCTTTTAATTTAGCAATACCCAAACCTTTAATATCACCATATCCCCCACCTACTTCATAAAAATACACATTGCAAGAATATGCCAAAGCTTTAAAAACATCTACCATACCATGGACAGCATTGTCCACAAATATGCTTGGTAGCTCCGGATGATACGGATTAGGAATTATTAAGCGGCCATCTCCATCTGAAATTTTTCTGTCTTTACTGATAACACCTTCTTGCAAAGCTGCTAAAGCTACTAAAGGTTTAATAGTAGAACCAGGAGCATACAAACCAGAAACTACGCGATTAAGCAAAGGCCAAGCTTGATCATTAAGTATTTTATCAATTTTTTCTTTAGGTCCTCCTTTAATAAAAAGATTGTTGTCATATGAAGGAAAGCTCACTAAACTTAAAATCTCTCCTGTTTTAGGATTAATGATAATACCTGCACCTTTTGTAATCCCTAAATTACTCATAGACTCTGTCATGGCAGTATACAATTGTAATTGCATCTCCTTGTCTATGGTCGTAGTTAAATCTAACCCT
The DNA here is from genome assembly GCA_964395555.1 of uncultured Candidatus Saccharibacteria bacterium. GTDB lineage: Bacteria > Patescibacteriota > Minisyncoccia > UBA6257 > JAPLYJ01 > JAPLYJ01. The sequence continues at coordinate 3,548 of CAYNAL010000030.1, read as the reverse complement.
GGTACAGCTTGCGTTTCTCCTAAATCATGAATGATTGCACCCTGAGCATCAACTTCATAAATTTGTTTGCTCGATTGCCCTCTTAAATTCTGATCATAGACAGCTTCTAACCCTGCTTTACCAATAGTCTCAGAAATGGGATATGTAGGATGAGTTTTAATATCTTGACTGTTCATCTTGCCCACATATCCTAAAACCTGGGAAAAAACAGGTCCACTGATATAATTACGAGAAATATCTTCTCTGATACTAAAACCTTTTTTGTCTTTGATTTCTGATTCAAAAATCCTTACCTCAGAAACATCTAAATTAGTTTTAATTAAAATGGGATCGATATCTTCTGAATTCATCTGAGCACTAATTTCTTTTTTTAACTCAGTAATGTCTAAATTAAAAATTTCTGAAATACTTTTTAAAATAGTTTCTACTTCTAACAAATCATATGGTAAATCAGCTGGTACTAATACCAAGCTATATGAAGGTTGATTTTCTAACAAAGGCAAACCATATCTATCTAAAATAGCACCTCTAGGAGCAGTTTTTAAAACATATCTGGTACGATTGTTTTCAGACAAACCAATATAATATTTATTTTTATAAATCTGTAAATACGCTGTACGAGATAACAAAGCTAACAAAATTAAACCTGTTAAAATCAATAAGATTTTAATATTACCAGCCACAATGATAGATTCTAAGCGGCCTAAGGTAGCTTTGTTTACTTCAGAGCCTTCTTGGCTCCTTTGATCCATTAAAATTTCTTCAGGCTCTATCGCATGCTTGTAATCCCTTTTAATGGTGTAAGGCATGTTTTTTTATTCTATCAATCAAATAAATTATAAAAGAAAAAATTATAATATTAATTAAAAAATTATAAAGCAAGAAAATCGCAGAAAAATGTTGTTGTAAAATTAAAAAATTCAAGCCTTTCAATGATTCAAAAATAAATAAAGTGGCTATACCTAAAATTAATTTAGAACCTAGATTATCGCTATTTAAAACACGACTTAAAAAATATATTACTAAAATACTAACAGGTAAAATTAAACATTGATTAAAAACAGAAAATAAATTCAAAGCATCTAAAATCAATCCAGATAAAAAACTAACAATTAATGTATTTTTCAAACCATAGTTAAAAAAGAAAAATATGCCATAAATCATTAAAAAAGACACATGGATATTGGCTGGAAACGGAAAATATAAATCTAAAGCCAATGATAGCCAGAATAAAACAAAAAAGATAATTATTTTTTTAAAAGAAATCATATATTAAAAAACTTCATTTTTAATAATTAAAACCTGATCGAGGTCAGAAATCTTAAAAGCTTCTTTGATTGACCTTTTACCTTGTTCATTCTGTTTTTGATCTAATATTTCACCAATAATCAAACCCTTGTAAAACATATTGTTTTCTACTGAAGTAATTAAAACATCACCTGTTTTCATAAGAGCATCCGTAGGATAAAGCTTAAAATAAAAAGACCCTTGATTGTTTCTTTCTGCTAACCCTAAAACTTTAGAACCTAAAATCTCTGCTCCCAAACTCACTCCTGGACCATATATCGTTTCTGCCTGGGAATAATTAGGTAAAACTTTAATAATACGTCCTACTAGAATCTTGTTAGCCAGAATAACATTCATACCTTCTTTTAAGCCATCCTTAGTACCTTTGTTGATAACTATCGTATTTTGCAAACCACCCGTATTAGAAAATACTACCTGAGCTGACTCTAAAACCAAATCATCTCCTAACAATATTTTTAAAGCAGCTTTTAATGATTCATTTTCTTTTTGCAAGCTATTAATATCTATCAATGAGCTTTTTAATTTGTTTGCTTCTTCTTCTAAAAATTGATTACGTTTAAAAAGATAGTTAGCTGAAAAAATATTATTAAAATATTTACCAATATTAAAAAAAACTGGCTTAGAAAAACTAGTACTAGTTTCTACGCTTTTTAAAGTAGTGTTAACAGCTTGATCTCTAAAACGTAAAACAAAAAAAACCAATAAAACAAAAATTAAGGTGGCAATAAGATATATAAATATATTTTTTTTAAAATGCCACATGATTTTTAAATTTTAAACAGGAGGTTGCTCTCTTTTAAGATCAACTAATAAAAGTTTGTAAGCGTTGAAATTTTCTAAAATAATACCAGTGCCTCGAGCTACGGCCGTTAAAGGATCTTCAATAATTTTAACCGGAATACCTGTTTCATCTTGAATAAGTTTGTCTAAACCACGTAAAAGACTAGTACCTCCTGAAAGCAAAATACTACCAGACATAATATCAGAAACTAATTCCGGAGGCGTAATTTCAATAACTCCTTTAATGGTTTCTACGATAGCTCGGACTGAAGTACTGATAGCCTCTCTTATCTCCGCTTCATCTACCTTAATTTCTTTTGGCAATCCTCTACTTAAATCCCTACCTCTTACTACCATTTCCTGATGCCCAGCCATATCTCTAGCAGAACCTAAATTAATTTTTAATTGTTCAGCGGTTTGTTCCCCAATAGCTAATTTAAATTCATCACGGATATAATAAATAATATCATCGTTTAACTTATTACCAGCTACCCTTAAGCTTTTAGCCACTACAATGCCATTTAAAGACACAATGGCTACTTCTGTGGTTCCACCACCGATATCTACTACTAAGTGCCCTGTAGGCTCGTTTATAGGCAATCTAGCCCCTATAGCTACAGCTACAGGGTTTTCTACCAAATATACCTTCCTAGCACCAGCATTGTGAATAACGTCTTCGACAGCTCTTTTTTCCACTTCAGTACCGCCAAATGGGATTCCTACTACCACTCTAGGCCAATTAAACAAAGAAGCTGCACTGAATTTTTCATTAAGCTTGTCAAAAAAATATCTTAACATTTTTTCTGTTACTTCAAAGTCAGAGATAACACCATTAACAATGGGTTTGATAGCAGTAATGTGTTCTGGAGTTTTACCCAACATATCTCTAGCTTCAGTACCCACAGCTAAAATCTGATCTGTTTTATTGTTGACAGCTACTACCGAGGGTTCATTAATAACAATACCCCTACCTTTGGTGTAGATAATAGTTTTAGTAGTACCTAGGTCAATCCCAATATCTTTGTAAAAAGAAGAAAACATATTGCTAGTCATATTCTAATTTTTTTTAATTTAATATATTTTTTAAATAGACATTTCTCTTAACAATTTAACTCTTTCTGAAGTAGGTGGATGAGTGAGCCATAGTTTTGCAAACCATGATTCTTTATTTTTTTTAATAGGATCGGAAAAATACAAACTTCTGGTGGTATTAGATACAGACTTAATAGGTCTTTTGTCTTGTGAGATTTTTTCTAAAGCTTTAGCTAACCCTTCTGGGTATCGAGTTAATAGTGCCCCTGAAGAATCTGCCAAAAATTCTCTTTTGCGTGAAACAGCTAATTGAATTAAAAGAGCTACGATGGGAGAGATAATCAATACTAATATCATGATAATTATACCCAAAGGATGACTGTTTTCTCTATCCCTGTCTCCTCCAGAAAATATCATACTACGTATTA
>CAYNAL010000029.1:0-5755 GCA_964395555.1 uncultured Candidatus Saccharibacteria bacterium | reverse complement strand
GATTCTGAGTTTGCACCCTAGTATTTAACTTACTAAAAACAAAAATCAAAACCACCAACAATACTAATACAATGACAAAAATATATTCTTTTTTCATATTATTTTTTAAGTTAAATAACCCCAAGTATGTAAACGATCACTATCAATTTCCCATTTAGCTCCAATATCAGTGCGGTAAAACATATTTAATACCATAATATTTTTCATGCGATTATACATCTGATCACGAGCTTCAGCTACTGTAGCACCGGAACCTGTGACAACCATCAAACATCCTGACCCTCCAGCTATACGCCAAATACCATCTTCTATTTTAACATCTTCAATATGAATGCCATCTAGATTGTCTGGTTTTTTAAATAGAATAGGTAGATCATGATACATTTCAATTAAATCTTTATCATTGCGTGTTAAATGACTAGGCACCAAAATACGAGCACCTACTTGAAAACCTTTTTTTGTTTTTAATTCGAAATCTTCTCCTTGAGCTAAACGATAAAGCCAATCTGAAGCTAACATGGTAATACCTTCTGATTGAATATGGATAGTGGGATATCCGAATCTACAAGTAAACTCTAAAGGATAAATACCTTTACCATTAACTATGCAATTGATATCAACATAACCGATATAATTAGCTTCTACTAATGCGGGTTTTACTTTTTCCAAAGTAGCATGAAAAAAACTATTAGGTTTGGACCAAAACATCAATGTCCCCATCTCTCCGGTCATGGGGCCAATGTCTCCCGGGAAAACACGCTTGTGCTCAAAATTAATATTAATGGGATAAATAAAATCATGACCATTGAAAAAAGCACCAGCAGCCATTTCTACTCCCGTAATATGTTTTTGCAATTGAAAAACTGGAGCTTTCTTCTGCCATACATTTTTATTCTGAGTCAATAAATCTATCATATCCTTACCATCATCTTCGGTACCTACCATTAATAAACCCTTACCTACTGAAGGCGTATTACCGCTGGGCTTAAAAACATATCTTTCTGGGTTATTCTTTACAAATTCAATAGCTTCATCATAATTACTAAATTGCCATTGAGGTAAAATGTTAATACCATATTTTTTCATTTCCATCTGACCAAATTCCCTGTCCATTTCTAAACGATCAGTGTATTTGCTCCCTCCTACCACCAATTTACCTTGTTTGCGCAATTTGTCAGCATATTCACCAAACTCATTGTCATCAAAAATAATAACATCTGCCCAATCTTTGTATTCTTCCCAATCTTCTACTTTATCAATGAAACCATTATAAACATCAACATCATTTTTTGATTTGATGTAAGCTTTGACTTCGTGACCTTCTTTTTTAACTTGCCAAGCCAAATCCCCGCTTAAGCTTTCTAAAGAAACAAACAAAAAATTTTTAGATATAAAATCAGGGCCAGGCTCTGTGTGATTGTTCATTAATATTTTAATTAAAATTTAATTTATTCAAATATTTCATTATTTTTAAACCATAGCTGAATTTCCGTTTCCGCTTCTTCAGGTTTACCAGAAGCGTGGATCAAATTACGCACAGAACGTTGTTCTAAATTTGAAGTAAAAGGAGATTCTGCGGAATAATCACCTCTAATGGTACCAGGAGCAGCTTCCTGAGGATAGGTAGAACCTACAATTTTCCTCACAATTTCTACGGCATGGGCACCTTTTAAAACCATGGCTAAAACAGCTCCTTCGGTTAAATAATTAGCATTCCAATTTTGAACCATTTCTCCAATAGCACGATTAGACAAAACATTAAAATCTTCCCCAGCATCATATCCTACTTTGCCATAAAATTCTTTAACTTTTTGACCAATCTTTTCAAACCATTCTTCACTTTGACCATAATGTTTTAAGGCCATCTCACTGTCTATCTTAACCATTTTCATAGCAACAACCTTAAGACCTACTCTTTCAAAACGGCTAATGATATCACCTATTAATCCCCTAGACACACCGTCAGGTTTAATCAACACTAAGGTTTTTTGAACCACATCTATCTTTTTTTCTTGATCCATATCTTTTAAATTTAATTTATTTTTATAATTTTATTATACCCTCATATTTTTAAAATTCAACCATTTTTCTGATAGCCACTACACATTCACCTTTCAAATCTAATTCTGATAATTGATTATTTATTAATTTCAATTCCCCTCTATAGATAGTTTCAAATTTTTTTGTTAATTCTCTGCCAATAACAACCTCTAAAACTATATTATTTTTTTCAGATAAAGATTGTATATTATTTAAAGTTTTTTTCAAGCGGTAAATAGATTCATAAAAAATAACAGGATATTTGCTAGAAATAATTTCTTCTATAAACTTAGTTCTTTTATTTTTAATGGGTAAAAACCCTAAAAAAAGAAAACGATCTACAGGCCAACCTGTTACACTAGCTAAGGCTATTAAAGCAGAAGGTCCCGGAATAGAAACAATCTCTAATTGAGGCAAAACTTTTAAAACTTCTGAAATTAAAACACTACCAGGGTCTGAGATAGTAGGTGTACCAGCGTCTGAAACCAAGGCTAAATCCTGACCTGATTTTAATAAATCAATAATATGATCTATTTTAGATATTTTAGAATGCTGATGATATGAAAGTACAGGTTTAGAAATTTGATAATGAGTTAATAATTTTCTAGTAACACGCGTATCTTCGCATAAAATCAAATCTACACTTTTGAGAATTTCTAAAGCCCGTAAACTAATATCTGACAAGTTACCAATAGGTGTAGCTACAATGTATAACATGTTATAATTTTTTTAAAATAGCGTATATATTTCTTTTTTGACCTTTTTCATTTTGAGTAAAACCGCTATCAATTATTTGAAATTGAGCCTCTTGAGCAAGATTAATCAATTCTTTTAAAGAAAACAAGTGCAGATACCTATTAATTAAAACCTTGCCATTACTGTCTTTAAAAGGATACAAAATATCACCAGAATCTAAGGACGACAAACCAAAAAAACGTTTTAAATCATAATTAAACAAATACTTTTTTCCAATATCAATATATCTTAAACCCCAAACAGTTAAAATCAACAAACCTCCTTTTTTTAAAACACGTTTAGCTTCTAACAAAAATTTCAATCTTAATTTATATGATGGTATATGATGCCAGACAGCCAAGCTATAGATTAAATCGAAATCTTTTAAATCTTGTGACAAATTTAAAACATCAGCTAACTTAAAATTACCTTCTGGATTTTCTAAAACAGCTTGATCAATTAATTTTTGAGAAAAATCAACACCTAAATAATTAATATTTTTTTCTTCTAATACAGAATACAAACGACCAGAGCCACAACCCAAATCTAATACCTTAAAATCAGTCTGACAATATGAAATTAAAAAATCCAAATCAGACCAAAAACCTTTTCTGCTTTTTGCAAATTCCAAGGCAATTAGGTTATAATCCTTCTGAGACTGTAATATTAAAGATAAAGCTAAAGATTCTTTCATGGATGAGTTAGAAACATTAAAATTATTAATTGATTACAAGCCTTTAACCGAGGATGATTTGGCGCAGATTAAAAGGGAAATTGCTAAGAAGAACAAAACAGGTTTATCTCTAAACAGCGACCTATTGGCATTGTATCACAAGTTTTTAAAAAAAGGCAAAATATCTGAAAACAAAAATTTAGCTTTATTACTACGTACTAAAAAAATACGTTCTCTTTCCGGTGTAGCGGTGATAACCATTGCTACTAAACCATATCCCTGTCCAGGGAATTGTTTGTATTGTCCTAGTCAAAAAAACATGCCTAAAAGTTATTTGAAAGACGAACCAGCTATTATGAGAGCTATCAGAAATAAATTTGATCCGTACAGACAAACTCAAGAAAGAATTAAAACCTTAGAAAAAAACGGTCATCCAGCTGATAAGATAGAGCTTATTGTTATTGGAGGCACCTGGTCATATTTACCTTATAAATACCAAGAATGGTTTATCAAACGAGCTTTTGATGCTTGCAACAATAAAACATCTGAAACATTGTCTTTAGCTCAAAAAATTAATGAAAAAGCCAAACATAGAATGATAGGGCTAACTGTAGAAACTAGACCTGACTACATTGATGAAAAAGAAATTTTAAGATTAAGATATCTAGGGGTAACCAGAGTAGAAATGGGTGTACAAAGTATCTACGATTCTGTTTTAAAAATTAATAGACGCGGTCATAAAATTGATGCGGTGGTAAGGGCCACTCAACTGTTAAAAGACGCTGGTTTTAAAATCTGCTATCACATGATGCCTAATTTGTTAGGATCTAATTTAAAAATGGATTTACAAATGTTTAAAGAAATATTTTTAAATGAAAATTTCCAACCAGATATGTTAAAAATATATCCTTGTGTTGTAGTCCCAGAAGCTTCTTTGTATCAATGGTATTTAAAAGGAAAATATAAACCATATAATGAAAAAGAATTATTCAAACTTATTTCTAAGATAATATTAACCATTCCAGAGTATTGTCGCTTGCAAAGAGTCATCAGGGATATCCCCTCAAATGATATTGCCGCTGGTTCTAAAACCTCTAATTTAAATGAAATCATACAAAGAGATCTTTTAAAACAAGGATTAAAAAGCAAAGATATCAGATCTAGAGAAGTTCAAGACCAATATTTAACCAAAGAAAAAATATATCTATTTAAAACAGAATATTTAGCATCTGGTGGCAAAGAAATCTTTTTAAGCTACGAGAACAAAGATCGCTCTAAGCTTTATAGCCTTTTACGTTTAAGAATTCCATCTAACCATTTTAATCATTTAGAAAAAACCATTTCCCCTTTAAAAAATGCCGCTCTCATAAGAGAAGTGCACACATATGGTCAATTGGTACCCCTTAAACACCAAGAAAAAGCTGCCCAACACCAAGGTTTAGGTAAAAAATTAATGTTATTAGCTGAACAAATCGCTAGAAAAGAATTTCATATAAAAAAAATGGTAGTAATTTCTGGTATTGGAGTCAGACAGTATTACAGACACTTAGGATATCATTTAGAAAAAACGTATATGGTTAAGAGAATCTAAAAAGCCGGTTAACCGGCTTTTTAAAAATCTTAAAATATATCTATTGAGCGGGAGCGCAGCCTGCAGCACCTGTTGCTGGAGCACCTGCTACAGCGCCAGGACTAGCATCTGTTTCTTGTAATTTAGTAGCACAAGCTGCTGGCTTTTTAGCATCAGTAAAGGCTCCACAGATAGCTGTTTTATATGCTTCTGGAGTTCTAGCACCACTGAAGTTTACTTTATTGATAAACATCATAGGAGAAGATTGAGCATTGTATTCTGTGCCTGCAGCTGCTTCTTTAGCTAAAAGAGCAGGGCCTTCGTCAGTCAAACAGGTTTCAATCTTATTCGTATCTAATCCTACGCCTTGAGCAATTTTAGACCAACAAGTATCTACGTCAGCATTGGTACATCCTTTGTTAATAGCATCTACAAAATCCCAATATTTAGCCTTGTCATATTTACGTACACAAAGCTCACGTACATTTTGTTTCAATTCTGTCATACCATGCAAAGAAGAATAATTTTCTAATTTAGTACCATCTCCACTTTTAGTAACAATATATTGAGGTACTACATCTACAGAATTTCCCAAAAGTTTTACTACAGGTAAAATGTTATATTCTGCTTGATTGCCAAATGGGCAAAAAGACATAACAAATAATCTAACATCTACTACGTCTTTTTTAGGAATCTCTGCTGTTGGAGCAGGTTGACCAGGAGTTGTTGTCGCAGTC
>CAYNAL010000028.1:0-9827 GCA_964395555.1 uncultured Candidatus Saccharibacteria bacterium | reverse complement strand
CTTACCTATGATAGCGCTAAGGGTGGAGCAGATTTTATTTTTTCTGGGGGCGAAAAGAGAATTGTTATAGAAGTTGGGGTTAATAAAAAAGAATATCGGCAAGTAATACAAACAGCCGAAAAAGTAAAAGCTATTTATAGCATTATTATCTCTGACCAAACAGAAGAGTTGGAGTATAGCAAAGAACACAATGCTTTAAAAATTCCTTTGCGATATTTTATCTTGATATAAACTGGATCATATTTTAAATTAAAAAATTGAATGATTAAAAAGAAATGTAAAAATTAAGTAGTAATATGGATCTGGAAGACAAGCAATTAATAAAAAATTACTTAGCAGGAGACAAAGAAGCCTTAGAGATATTGATAGATCGTTATCTAAAATCGGTCTATAATTTTGTTTTTCGTCTTTGTTCTAACCCACAAGAAGCTTCTGACATTACGCAGGAAACTTTTATTAAGGTTTGGAAACATCTTAAAAAATATAATCGTAAGCATAATTTTAAAACTTGGCTTTTTGCTATTGCGAGAAATACTACGATAGACCATTTAAGAAAGAAAAAAAATATAGTTTTTTCAGATTTAGAAAATACAGAGGGGGATTCTTTTTTAGACAACATTCCCAGCCAAGAATTATTACCAGATGCTCTTTTTGAAAAAAAAGAATTAAATAAATTATTAAACAAAGCTTTAGATCAATTATCTTATAACTATAAAACAGTGGTATTGTGGCATCTATCAGAAGGTATGACTTTTGAAGAAATATCTAAAATTTTAAAAAAATCAGTTAATACTGTTAAAAGCCAATGCAGAAGAGCTCTTGTTATTTTGAAAAAACATCTTATCTAATGCACCTAAAGAGCGTAGAGGAACGTATGTATTAATGCATGTCAAAAAGCTATCAAGAATTATTTAAACACCTAGAATCAATCAATCCGCCTAATGAGCTGCGGTTTTTAATATTATCTAAGATACAAAGAGAACAATTACGGGCTTTTAAAACTAAACGTTCTATTTTTGTTTTTTCATCTATTTTTTCATTTTTACTCATGCTACCAATATTGCTCAATTTAAGTCAGAGTTTAAATCAAAGCGGTTTTAATCAATATGTTTCTCTTGTTTTTTCCGATGGTGCAATTTTAGCTAATTATTGGAAAGAATTAGCTTGGTCATTAGCAGAATCTTTACCTATTATGATTTTAATCGCATTTTTATCTGTCCTATCTATTTTTGTGTGGTCTTTGTTTAAAACAATATTAATTGGTCGTCAAAAAATAGCTTTTAATTAAAAAATATGGATATTAAATCAACGCATTTTCCTAAAATTGGGTGGGGGATTTTAATAGGCTTAGGCCTGATTATTTACAGTCTATTAGTTTTTCAAATAGGTTTGTTTACAGGGTATCAAAAAGCTTCTTTTTCTTTTCGTTCCGGTGATAATTATTACAGGGCTTTTAATCCTCGTAAAAATAATCTTATGAAAGATTTGCCTCGTCAAGATTTTCCAGGAGGCCACGGAGTTACAGGCAAAATTATTAGTATTAATTTACCTACTTTCATGGTAGCAGGTACCGATAATTTAGAAAAAATAATTAATATAAGCGACGATACTGTTATTCGAAGTGTTCGCAAAAATCTTACAGCTAATGATTTAAAAATAAATGATTTAGTAGTAATTATTGGAGCGCCCGATCAAACAGGTTTAATTTCAGCCAAGCTTATCAGAATTATGCCTCCGCCTTTAGAAATGCCTCCAGATCAACTTAATAAACAATAAAATATGATTTTATCTAATCCCCAGACGCACATTGGGCGCCTAAGTTCTTATCTTGCAAAACGAAAAAAACTTTTAATTATTTTAATTATTATTCTTGCAGTAGGTGGATATTTTATTTACAAAGCTACAGCTAACAACAAACAGGAAACACGCTATACCTTAACTCAAGTAGCCAAGGGTACTATCATTTCTTCTATTTCCGGTAGCGGCCAGGTTTCAGCTTCTAATCAGATAGATATTACTAGCAAAGTTTCTGGGGATTTAATCTATTTAAGTATTTCAGAAGGTCAAGAAGTAAAAGCTGGTACTTTGATTGCTCAAATTAGTAGCTTAGACGCACAGATAGGGTTGGAAAATGCAAAAATATCTTTGGAAAAATTAACTCAACCAGCAGATGCTTTGTCTATCCTACAAGCTGAAAATGCCATAGAGGATGCTAAACAAACAAATAAAAATGCACAAGAAGATTTGATTCAAGCTTACGAAGATGGTTACAACGCAGTTTCTAATGCTTTTTTAGATGTTCCTGATATTGTCATTGGATTGAATGATATATTTTACAGTGCTACGGGATATCTTTTTGGACAAAAAATTCAATATTTGTCTGATACTATTAGAGAGTACAGTCGCACAGCAGAAATAAATTATGGTATAGCTAGAAAAAAATACGATCTTAATTTAGTTGATTATAAAAATACTGCTAGAAGCAGTGATAATAAAACAATAGAATCTTTGATTACTAATACCTACGATATGATGAAAGCTGTTTCTCAAGCAGTCAAAGATACGAAAAACACCGTAGACTATATGAAAGATCAAGCCTCTGTAACTACGCGTAATGATGCCAACACATCGCAAACTAATTTAACTAGTTGGACTACTAAAGCAAATTCAAGTTTGAATAGTTTGTTATCTGCTAAAAATAATATTGCTAATTTAAAAAATAGTATTATTGTTTCAGAGCGTGATATCAAAGTAAAAAGTGAATCTTTGTTGGAATTAAAAAGTGGAGCAGATCCTTTAGATATCAGGTCTCAAGAATTAGCTTTAAAACAAAAACAAAATGCTTACCAAGATTATTTCATCTATGCACCTTTCGATGGTGTAGTAGCAAAATTAAATGTTGAAAAATCTGATTCCATTTCCGGTTCTACTGTTATAGCTACATTAATTACTAAACAAAAAGTAGCTGAGATTTCTCTTAATGAAATTGATGCTGCTAAAGTAAAGATTGGGCAAAAAGCAACTTTGACTTTTGATGCTATAGAAGGTTTGTCTATTTCTGGGGAAGTTATTTCTGTAGACATGATGGGTACAGTGAGCCAAGGAGTGGTTTCTTACAGTGTTAAAATAGGTTTTGATAGTCAAGATGATCGTGTTAAATCAGGTATGAGCGTTAGCGCTGCTGTTATTATCGATATCAGGCAAGATGTTTTAACAGTATCAAATAATGCTATTAAATCCGAGGGAGATATTTATTATGTAGAAAAATTCAATCAAGTTATATCTGATACAAATAACAGCCAAGGTGTTACTTCTGATACATTACCAGAACAAATTACAGTAGAGGTTGGTTTAGCTGATGATACTAGCACAGAAATATTGTCAGGATTAAAAGAAGGAGACCAAATTATTTTAAAAACTATTACCAGTAAGTCTGGCACCACTAGTACCACTCGTACTTCCACGCCTAGTCTCTTTGGAGCAGGTGGTGGTATGCGAACAGGCGGAGGTGATATGAGACCAAGTGGAGGTAATAATTTCCCCCATTAATATATGATTGAAGTAAAAAATATTGTTAAAATATATAAGACAGGGTCTGTGGAATTAAAAGCTCTAGGAGGTGTGAGTTTTAAAATTGAAGATGGTGAATTTGTAGCCATCATGGGTCCATCAGGTTCTGGTAAATCAACTTTGATGCATATCTTAGGAGCTTTAGATATTCCTACTAGTGGTTCATATTTTTTAGACAATCAAGATGTATCTTCTTTGTCCGATGATGCTTTAGCAGATATTCGAAAAAATAAGATTGGTTTTGTTTTTCAAAGTTTTAATCTTTTACCTCGGGCTACAGTATTGCGCAATGTCATGCTACCACTAGCATATGCTGGGGTAAGTAAAGAAGAACGTATCAGGCGAGCTACAGAATCTTTAAAAGCTGTTAGCTTAGAAGAAGATCATTTTTTACATCTTTCCAATCAATTATCAGGAGGTCAAATTCAACGTGTAGCCATTGCCCGGGCTTTAGTTAATGACCCTGCTTTAATTTTAGCAGATGAACCTACAGGTAATTTAGATTCTGCTACCGGAGAAATTGTTTTAAAAACATTTCAAAAATTAAATGAAGAAAAAGGCAGAACTATCGTACTCATTACCCATGAAACAGAAGTAGCAGAACATGCTTCTAGAATTATTCACATTAAAGATGGATTAATTGTGTCAGATTCAAAAAATCATAAACAAAGAATTTAAAGATATGAATATTTTAGATATTATTTCAGAAACATATACAGCGCTTTCCGCTAACAAAGTGCGTTCAGGCTTAACTATCTTAGGCATTGTTATCGGCATTAGCTCTGTCATTGCCATGGTAGCTATTGGACAAGGAGCCCAAGGTACCATTGAATCAAGCATACAATCTATAGGTTCGAATTTAGTCATGGTTACCCCGGGTATGCAAAGAGGTCAAGGGTATCAAGTTAGTGCTGGTAGAGGGTCTGCTCGAACTTTAACCCAAGAAGATGCTGATGCCATTAGTAAAGATATTTCTTTAGCAAAAGCTGTAGCCCCAGAATTATCTGGTAGGTATCAAGTAACAGCTAAAGGAAAAAATACTAATACTTCTGTAACGGGTGTAACACCTATATATTTATCTGTAAGAAATGCAGAAGTAGCTGATGGTTTTTTTGTTACAGATCAAAATTTAAAAAATCTTTCTAAGGTAGCAATCTTAGGACCTACGACTAGAGATGATCTTTTTGGAGAAGGTAGTGATGCTTTAAATCAATCTATTCGCATTAAAGGTGTAGAATTCAAAGTCATTGGTATTATGAAAGCTAAAGGTGGTTCTGGTTTTGGTAGCCAAGATGATATGATATATATTCCATTAACTGTTAGCCAGAAATTCTTAGCCGGAGATTCATATGTTACTACTATTAGTGTTCAAGCCATTAATGCTAATAGTATGACTGTTATCCAGGAAGATATTACTAATTTACTTTTAACTAGACACAATATTAAAGATCCTTTGTTAGCTGATTTTAATGTTTTAAATCAAGCCGATATTGTGGCTGCAGCTTCTAGCGTAACAGGGACTTTTACAATTTTGTTAGCAGCTGTAGCTGGAATTTCTCTTTTAGTAGGAGGTATTGGTATCATGAACATGATGTTAACTACTGTAACGGAAAGAACTAGGGAAATAGGTTTACGTAAAGCTATTGGTGCAAAGAAAAAAGATATTAGTTTGCAGTTTTTAACAGAAGCTGTCATGTTAACTTTTCTAGGAGGTTTGATAGGGATTATCTTAGGTTGGCTGATTTCATTTTTGGTATCGTATTTCGGTCTCATGCAAACCAAGGTATCTTTGAGTTCTGTGCTTTTAGCTTTTGGAGTTTCAGCTGTTATTGGTATTGTGTTTGGTTATTACCCTGCTAGACGTGCAGCTGGGCTTAATCCCATCGAAGCCCTTCGTTATGAATAAAATTAATATATAAAAAAAATGAAAAAATACATTTTATTGTTAGCGGTAGGTTTTCTAGTTTTAGGAGCAGCGTTTTTTTGGTTTGGTTTGCAATACGGTCAAAAACAAACTGCAAAAAATAACGTTAATCGTTTAAATAGGTTTGGCCCAGGAATGGGTAATTTAGGCCAAGGTAACCGCGTACAAGGTGGTCTTACTTCAGGTGAGATAATTTCTTTAGATGAAAAAAGTTTAACAGTAAAATTAAAAGATGGGGGATCTAAAATCATATTTTTTACTGAAAATACTCCTGTGACAAAAAGTATTTCAGGTTCTGTAAAAGATTTGTTAGCTGGTGACCAAGTAGTTATCACTGGTTCTGCTAATCAAGATGGCAGTGTGAGTGCTTCTAACATTCAAATTAGACCGACTACTACCAATCCTGTGCAACCATAGGATTAATTTTGTATATTTAGTAAAAGCCGTTTTGACTATTATTTGTTAATAATATGCAATGGAATGGTGAAAACATCACCTTTCCATTGAACATATTAATATATGGTTACGAACAACCTTATTGCAAAATTATATGTCAGTGTTGAAATAATGGTTTGACAACCCGTTTCCAAAGGTGTACTATTATAGTACATTATGAGAAACGCATATAAATCTAAAATTGAGAAGATAATTACTCTGGCAGAGCGTTTGCCATATTTTGAGTTTGACAGTTTGGCTGGGGTAGAGAATGACAAAAATTATCTTAAAGTTCTTTTTTATCGCTATAAAAAAACAGGTAAGCTTATAAGCTTGAAAAAAGGCATTTATACTACTAAAGAATATATTGATAATATCCAGAAAAGTGATAAATTTTCTTTCTATCTGGAATTCATTAGTAATATCTTGTATAAACCATCATATCTAAGTTTAGATTATGTATTATATGAGTATCATATTTTGACAGAGATCCCTACAAACTTTACTCTCATAACAAAAAATAAATCTAAACGTTTTTCTAACAAATTTGGTAATTTTATTTATCATAAGATTAAAAACGATCTTTTTTGCGGTTTTGAAATTTTAAAAAAGAATGATTTTGTTATTTATAAAGCTACTAAAGTTAAAGCGCTTTTTGATTTTTTGTATTTAAGAAAAAATTCAATTCTTGATAAAAAAACAGTTATTGATTTACGATTGAACTTAGACATGTTTACCTTGTCAGATAAAAAAGAGCTAAAAGGCTATATTGAAATCGAAGGTTCTAAAAAAATGAAAGCTATCTTTGAATTTTTATTTAATTAATCTATGGAAACGATAAAACTATTTTTAAAAGATTTGGTAAACAAATCAAAAACAGAAAACAAACTATTTAAAAGAAACATTTTAAAAGAATATTTGCAGATTTTAGTGTTAGATTTTATCTATTCTAATCCTAAATATAGTCAGATGTTTTTTTACGGTGGTTCTTGCTTAGCACATTGCTTTGGTTTGAACCGGCTTTCAGAAGACCTTGATTTTGTAGATGCAAAGAAAAACATTAAAATTTCAGATTTGGCAGTAGCTCTTGAACATTATTTTAAGAATAATACTGATTTAGATGTAAAAACAACGGTACAGAAATTCAGAATTTATCTAAAGTTTCCCATATTACACGAATTAGGCTTAGCGGGTAAAAGCGAATCAGATTTACTATTCTTAAAAATTGAAGTTTTTTCAGATTTTGATATTTGCAAAAGCTATAAGACAGAGATTGTTCCTTTGTTTAAATTTAATAAATCAATTTTGATAAAGACTTTTGATTTACCTACGCTCATGTCAACTAAAATTGGAGCTGTTTTAAATAGACGATGGGAAAAAATTACTTCTAAAGGGGAAATCCTAGCCAAAGTAAAAGGTAGAGACTATTTTGATCTTATGTGGTATTTGCAAAAAGGAGTAAAACCCAATATGGATTGTATAGAAAATATTAATACCCTATCTGAGTTAAAAGAAAAACTTCTTAAAATGGTGGTTAAAATTGATGCTAAAAGCATTGCCATGGATTTAGAATCATTTATTGAGGAAAAAGATTTTAGCAAAAATTTGAGTAAGAATCTTAAAAATATCTTAAAGAGAGAATTAGAGGGGTTATAGAAAGAATAAAAATCACCCTCCTTGCGGAAGGTGACCCTCGGATGTTATACCCTTTCAGTTATAAATAACCAAAAGACATTATTAGTATATCAAATGTTTTTTAAAAATCAATAGCTTGGAAAGTGGAAAAAAAATAAAAAAGCGTATATAATGTTCTTATTTTTATTGAATAGACCTAAGTAATAAGAAGTTAGATTTATAATTATTAATTTTTAAAATAGGATAGAGTTGTTTCGGTTTTGGAAAATTTATAAAATAGCACATAACTAAGATTAATTATGAGAAGAAAAATAAAGGATTTTATTTCGTTAGAAGCTTTAAAACATCTATATTGCATACCTATTATTATTTTTAAAATTAAAAATTGGCATACTTTTCTTTTAAATTATATGGGTTTTAAAAATGAAGCCAATATATATAAATTTAGGAATGGAATTAATATTAAAACAAACGAAGGCGTTGATTCAGATACTATTACAGTAATTTTTATAAAAAAAGATTACGGTAAGATTAGAGATAATTCTATAATAATAGATATAGGAGCTAATATTGGTGTTTTTTCTGTTTTTGCAGCATCAACATCTAAAAATACCATCGTTTATGCTTATGAACCAATGTCTAAAAGCTATGACTTATTATTGGAGAATATCAAAATAAATAAATTAGAGAAGAATATTTTACCATTTAGATTAGGAATTGGAGCAAAAAAAGAAAAAAGAAAATTATTTTTAGCAGATGGTTCTCCATTCCATTCTTTATATATAGATGAAATAGGTAGAAGTTATTTAGAAATAGAATGCATATCGCTTGGAGATATTTTTGAATCGAATCATATAAAAGAATGCGATATTTTAAAAATAGATTGCGAGGGAGCAGAATTTGAAATTCTTTATTATACACCAGGTGAATATTTTAAATGTATTAAAGAAATTCGTTTAGAATATCATAATCAAAAAACAGAAAATTATAATATTAAAAGTCTTATTAAATTTTTAAAAGACAAAGGATTCTGTTTAACCAATTTTAGAGATGATAAAAAATATATATATTCTGGTAACGCATGGTTTAAAAGAATATAATTGTTTGCTTAGCTGAATTTTTTTCCTCTCTTGATGCATAATGTAAATTAGAGTAAAAAGCGAAAGTGGAAAAAAAATAAAAAAGCGTATATAATGCGTGATAATAATTAAATCTTTTAAAGATGAAAGGATTCATTGATTTTATCAATGTTTAAAGGCAATATGTTTCCTAATAATTTTCAAAATCAAATAACGAATATAGTCTATGTGTTTGTTGACGCATCCAATTTGTGGGAGGCATTAAAATCAAAGGGTAGATTTTTGGATTTTGATAAGACAGCAAAACACATAAAAGAAATGTTTGGTGGAACAACTATCAAAGTTTTTTATTATACATCATATCCGGGAGAAGGTACAAGAAATTATAATTTAGATAAAAAACATAAATTTTTTACATTTTTAAAAAAAGGACTTGGTTTTGAGGTGATAAAAAAAGAGTTAAAAAGAATCAGTGTAATTGGCGAACATGGTGAAATAATAGAAGAGAAAGGCAACATGGATGTAGAAATAACCATAGATGCCCTTCATTATTCTAAAAAATATAATATAGCAGTTTTTTTAACGGGAGATTCTGACTTTTTGGCACTTGTGACATATTTAAAAAACCATGATAAAAAGGTTTTTATTTTTTCTTCGAAGAATAATATATCACAAGAGTTACGTACTGGCGCAGATGGGTATTTTGATATTTTAAATATTAAAAATATTTGGGGTAAAGAATTAAAACGCAGATATAATTTGGAAGAGAAACAGGAATAAAAATCACCCTCCTTGCGGAAGGTGACCCTCGGATGTTATACCCTTTCAGTTATAAATAACCAAAAGACATTATCAGTATAACAAACGTTTTATAAAAGTCAATAGCCCGCATCACATCATATAGAATGATACTATAAATATAAAAAACAAGTTTTTTACGGTGTTATGGTTAAACGATTTGATACGTTTTGGGTTTATACAAAAAGTGGAAAAAAAATAAAAAAGCGTATATAATGCGTGATAATAATTAAATCTTTTAAAGATGAAAGGATTCATTGATTTTATCAAAAAACAAGGTGTGGCGGGGTTGGCTATAGGGTTTATCTTTGGCGGAGCTATTTCTTAGTTGGTGGTAGCCGTTGTAGAAAACAACATTTAACCATTGTTTGGATTTCTTTTCGGGT
>CAYNAL010000027.1:0-10157 GCA_964395555.1 uncultured Candidatus Saccharibacteria bacterium | reverse complement strand
TAATTTTAAATGAAGATGCAAAAAACTATTTAAAAGAAGCTTTGGCACCGGTAATATTAAACCAAAAATTACTCAAAAATATTCTAAAAATAAAAAATTATCGTGGCAATCCAGAAATACATGATTTAAGAGTCCAAGAATTCAATGGTGAAATTTCTACTTTTTTTGACTATTTATATAAAAAACACAAAAAGAATAAAAAACATTCTTTTTCTGTATATCTGTTAGAAACAGTAAAAACAATAAAATTGATAGAAAATGAGTTATCAAAAAAACGAATTATTTGGAATAAATATGGCAATCAATTACTTAAAAATAAACCAGCCCTTTTACGTTATCAAAAACCAATTAAAATAAAAAAGCCTATTTCTTAAAAATCTTATATATTAAAGGAGCCACTGAAAGAACAATAATAATACCAACTACTAAAAGAATGTATTGATCTATATTAGGTATCAATTGAACAAGAAAATATCCAGCGCTGATTAATCCTCCTGCCCAAACTAAAGCACTGATAATGGTATATAACAAAAACTTAGAATATTTCATGTTAGCAATACCTGCAAAAATAGGTGTAAAAGTTCTAATGACCGGAATAAATCTAGCTAACAATATAGCCCTATCTCCATATTTATTGTAAAAATCTTCTGTTCTTTTTAAGTTTTTAGGATTAAAAACAAAATTATTCTTTTTTTCAAATAATCCCCTACCCCATTTTTTACCTAAATAATACCCCACTATATTTCCTAAAATAGCAGCCAAGATACACAAACCCATTAAAAGGTAAAAATTAAATATACCTCTGCTAACTAAAATCCCCGCAGTGATTAAAAGACTGTCTCCAGGAAAGAAAAACCCAAAAGGTATTCCTGATTCTGTAAAAACAATGGCAAAGATACCTAGATATCCAAAATTAATTAAAAAATCAAATATATTCATATCTATTTAAAACAAGTAGTAGAAGGTTTAAATCCCTTAGCTTCTGCTTCTTCTTTAGTTTGAAACCAAACTTTGTTTTCTTCTTTTATACGGCTAACCCCAGAACATTCTGGTAAATAGTAATATTGACCATTTTTGCTAGCTACATATATGCCTGAAGTAGCTAAAGCTTCAACGGGTTCTACCTCATATGTGCTTAGATCTAAAAGTTCGCTTTGAATGATTAGTGGTGGACGCTTAAATACCTTAGCACCTACCTCTATACCGATGATAAACACAAGAGAAAGGGCTAACAAGGAAGCTAAAACAATCAAGATTAATTTCTGATTTTTTTTGACAAAATGTATTGATTTTGATATTATAGACATACTTAATTTATTAATATATGGCACATACTAAATCAGGTGGTTCGACTAAGCTAGGAAGAGATTCTGCAGCTAAAAGGTTAGGCGTAAAATTATATGACGGACAAAAGGCAAATCCTGGCAACGTCATCATACGTCAACGCGGCACTAAATTCTATCCTGGCAAAAATGTAAAAAGAGGCGCAGACGATACCCTTTACGCTCTTAAGGCAGGCTTAATTAAATTTAAGAACAAGAGTAAAATTAGATTTGATGGTAGCAAAAAAACCATCAAAGTTGTTGATGTGCTTTAATCTTTTGTTTTTGTTTTTTTCTCTTCAATAGCCTTCACAATTACTTGTATCTCAGTTTTAATATTGTGTCCTAAATCTAAATTAACAGGATATTGTCCTGTTTTTTTAATATGTTCTTCAAGAATAACTTTTACCTTTTCCGTGTTAAGATTTTTTTCTTGGCTGAATAATTGTTTTTTGATTTTTTCTTCGTCTACAGATTCAAAAAGCTGACCTTTTTCTCCGGCTTTTAATTTAATGACAATCTCACAACCTTTTAATTTTTTAGCTAAAGCTTCTGTTTCCAAGACAGCTGTTTCTAATTGTTTTTCTTTTTTAATTTCATTTTCTTGAACTTGTAAAACATCTTGTTTGCCAGCTAACCTAGCTAATTTTTTAATCATTAAGAAATTCTTAAAATATCCTAATGAAACATCTTTAACCTCACCTTGTTTACCTAATTTTTCTACGTTTTTTAATAATAATATTTTCATATAATTTAATTACCGCTTAAAATATCGTAAGCTTTTTTAAGTTGAGGATCATTTTCCAAACTAATCGCATTATACGTCCCAGCCATTTGATCCTTTAAAGGTTCTACCACAAAGTCAGGTTCTAAACCTTTTTGATCTATTTGAGTACCATTAGGTGTTAACCATCTAGCTATCGTAATTTTTAAACTAGAACCATCTTGTAAAGGTACTAATTCTTGAACAGAACCTTTACCAAAGGTTTTAACTCCTACTAATTTAATTTTTCTTACATCTCTTAAAGCTCCTGCTAAAATTTCAGAAGCTGAAGCAGAACCATCGTTAACTAGAATAGCCATGGGCATTTGACCAAAAGCAGCATTGCCTTCAGCTAAATATGTTTTTACCTCTTTACCATTACCAAAATCTTCTTTAACTACAGCTTCGCCATTATTCAAAAACCAACCAGCAATTTCAATGGCATCATTTAGAAAACCACCAGGATTGTTTCTCATGTCTAAGATAATAGCTCTGGGTTTGTAATCTAAGATCTCTTGAGCACTTTTATAAAAATCACTCAAAACTGGCTGAGAAAAATTATATATTCTCAGTAAGGCTACTTTGTTAGGTAACTCTTCCCATTCACAAGACTTAACATTGATAACACCTCTGGTAATTTTAACCTCACGAGCCAAAGAATCTTTTAAGCTGAAAACAGTTAAAACCACTTCTGTACCTTTTTTACCTTTAATTAATTTAACAGCATCCATGATATTCATATTCTGAGCATCTTTATCATCTATTTTTAAAATTTTGTCCCCTGGCTTTAAACCTGCTTTTTCAGCTGGCATACCTCGTAAAGGAGAAATAATCGTCACAAAACCGTCTTTCTTAGTAATCTCAACACCAATACCTTCAAAAGAACCGCTTAATTCTTCATTAAAGCCCTGAGTAGTAGTAGCATTCATAAATTCAGAATATGGATCGTCTATAGCATTAACCAAACCATTGGCAGCCCCTTCTATCAAATCCTGGCTATTCAAATCCCCACGATCTACAAATTTCTGTAAAACTACTCTCCAAGTTTGCCAAAAAACACTCATATCTCCCTTAACATCCCCTGGCTTAGAAATATTAGTTATCGGACCAGTTATGTCTACGGCATAACCCCATTTAGCACCATTTAAAAAACCTCCAGCAAATACAGCTAAGATAATCGATACAGCTAAAACTGTTTCTACTACTAACTTCCATTTTTTGTTTAACATGTTAATTTTTTTTAATATTTTCTTACATTCTATCAAAAAAAAAGTAATAATCAAGCTCCTTTGCTTTTTAATTTATTTAAGATAATATGATAAAAATACATATAAAATATGAAATCACACCGCGTATTTATTTCCATACCTTTACCTGATAAAGAAAAACAAAGGTTGTCTCTATACCAAAGCAAATTTCTTTTTGATAACTCTTTTAAAATTACACCTAAAGAAGACCTACATCTTACTTTAGTTTTTATCGGTGAGATTTTTGATGAAGAGTTAACCTTGCTTTGCCAATCAGTTTCAAATGTTTGCCAAAAACAAGAATCTTTTGATATTTTTCTTTCAGATATTACCTACGGACCAAACTCAAACGAACCTAGATTAGTTTGGATAAAAGGACCAACAAATAATTTTTTAGAAAATTTAAAATCAGATCTAGAAAAAGAGTTAAAAGAACAAGGTATTCCATATACGCACACTTTAAAAAGATTCCAACCCCATGTTACCATGGCTAGAATTAAAAAAGATTTTTCAAAAGAAAATTTACCTTTAGAAAAAGATATTTCTACAAATTTAAAATTAGCTTTTTCCTGCCGTCATATAGCCATAATGGAAAGTACATTAAGTAAAACAGGATCTACGTATGATATTTTACAATCATATTATTTAAATTAGATGTATATTATAGACATCATCCCCATTACTCATCTACCGAAAAAAACCAACCAATGGCTGACATATTTTCATCCGGAAATGATAAAAAAGGGAGCTCTCATCCAAGCTAATTTAAATCATAGAGATATCTATGGAATAGTAATGGACTGCCAACCTGTCTCTAACATGAAAATCGAAGTAAAATCCGCTAGTTTTGTTTTAAAAAAAATATCCCAAATTGTTTTAGAAGATTTCTTAGATGAAAAAAGAATTAAATTAGCATATGAAATTAGCCAGTATTACTTTGAAGATCTTTCTTTGGTTTTTAAATCAATGTTACCTAAAAATATTAAAAGTTTAATCAACTATTTAAAGAAAAACCCTATTAAACCATTGCTACTTCCTAAAACAAATATATCTTACAAATCAAAATACGTAGCTACCCGTTTTCATGATTTTCTTTCATCTGACATATGGGTAGAAATTAATGCTACTTTAACAAAACAAAAACAAATTCTTGTTATCAGCCCTAACATCAGCACCTTGGTATATATCCAAAAAATTCTTAATAAAAAAATAGATAAGAACCAAATATCAATTTTTTCCCCAGAGCTACCCATTAAAAAATTCAATGAAAATTACCAAGCTATTGCATCAAATGGAAAACAAATAATTCTAGGTTTACGATCTTCAGTCTTTGCGCCTTTTAATAACCTAGGTTTAATCATTGTTTTAGATGAATCCAATTACAGCTACAAGTCATGGGATCAAAGACCCTACTACAGTGCCCAAACAGTAGCCCAGAATTTAGCATACCTGCATCAAGCACAAATAATCTACCAATCAGATACACCCACTACCAAACGATATGATTCTTGGAAAAATATATTAAAAATTAAAGCTACAACAGAAATTATTGATCTAAAAAATGCTGTTTTAGATAAAAGCCATCCTGTTTTTAATGTTTCTCTAACAGAAAAAATAAACGAAACGATTAAAAAAAACGGACGTATCATTCTTTTTTTAAATCGCAAAGGATCTGCTAGCAGTATCATCTGCCAAGATTGTGGAAAAATATTAAAATGCCCCCAATGTGAAGTTCCCTTGGTTTTACACAAAGATCGCTTAAAAGCCATTTGCCACCATTGTTTTTTCAAAATGAACCCACCGGAAATATGTGCAAATTGTCAAAGCCATCGTATAAAATATTTAGGATCAGGTATTGAAAAAGCAGATGAAGAATTAAAAAATATTATCAATGACAAGGAAGTTCGTATTTTCCGTTTAGACGGTGAATCAATATTAAACAGCTTAAAACAGATATCATTAATTGAAGAATTTAATCAAACAAAAAAAGCCATTCTTTTAGGTACAGAAATCATTTTCAAACCCCAATTACAAAAAGCAGATCTTACTGTTGCTCTACACCCTGATCCCCTTTTAACTTTACCAGACTACCAATCTGAAGAAAGACTTTTAAACTATTGCTGGCAATTAAAAAATTTAAGCAAAAAATCTTTTGTTATCCAAACTCGCTTAATGCAAAATGATATTTTTCAAGCCATTAAAAATAATCAAGAAATATCTTTTTTAGAAAAAGAATTAATTCTAAGAAAAAAATATCTTTGGCCTCCATATTGTCAGATAATCAAATTAACAATCAAAAACAAGATTGATCGCCAAGCTGAAAAAGAAGCCAATCTTTTGTCCCAAAATTTAATTAAAAATATATCTACTAATATTAATCTTAAAGAAAACACATTAATTTTAGGTCCAGCTCCAGCTTTCATCTCTAAACAAAAAAATCTATATCATTGGAATATTATTATCAAAATCAAAAAACCAGACGAATTAGAAGGACCTCTTTACGAGCGTTTCATCATAAACCGCAATCAGCTCTTGAAATTAATCCCAGAAGGGTGGAAAATAGATGTAGACCCTATCAGTATATTATAAACATATGGAAATATTAATTGGAGAAAAAAACGAAAAATTGAGAGGTAAGTCTTTACCAGTAAAAAAAATCACCCAGGATATCTGGTTGTTAGCTGAAAGCATGTCTTCACTCATGAAAGAAAAAAATGGAGCTGGTTTATCAGCCCCTCAAATAGGTATGCCTTTACGCCTCATTGTTTTTCTTTTTAAAAACAAACCCATGGCTTTAATAAACCCAGAAATATCACAAAGCTCAAAAGAAATTGAAAGCGTAGAAGAAGGTTGTTTGAGTTTGCCAGGTACCTGGGCCATGATTGATAGACCATCTAAGATAACAGTTAAAGCAAAAACTCTAACTGGTAAAAAAATTAAAAAAAATCTTTCCGGAATATCTGCTAGAATAGTACAACACGAGATAGATCATTTAGACGGCATCCTTTTTATCGATCGCATATCAAAAAAAGACAAAAAAATAAAATGACATATGTTTTTTTCGGTAGCACAGAATTTTCTAAAAATGTTTTAGAAAGATTGTATGACTCAGGTTTAAAACCAACCTGTGTAATTACTAGTCCTCCTAAATTGCAAGGTCGTCATCAAATCCAAACCCCTACGCCGGTTGATCTCTGGGCAAGAAAACACATAATACCAGTCCTTACCCCCAATATGCTAGATGAAAATTTCATTCAATCATTAAAAGATTTAAAACCAGATTTAGCAGTTTTAGTAGCCTATGGTAAAATTATCCCCAAACAAGTTTTAAACATACCTTTACACGGCATTTTGAATCTTCACCCTTCGCTTTTACCAAAATGGCGTGGAGCATCGCCTATTCAAGCTAGTATTTTAGCAAAAGACAAAGAAACAGGAGTAACTGTCATGCTTTTAGACGAACAGATGGATCATGGACCCATTTTAGATCAAATTGAAACAGATTCTTCAAACCAAAGTTATCCACATTTGAGCGCAAAATTATCAATCTTAGGAGCTGATCTTTTAATTAAAACAATTCCTCTTTGGTTAGCAGGGAAAATCACCCCAGCTATCCAAAATGAAGATCAGTCTACATATTGTAAAAAAATAAAAACCATTGATGGTTTAATCAATTGGTCATTAGACAATGATTCTATTATCAGCCAAATTTTAGCTTACAACCCTAATCCAGGCGTATATACCATTATCAAACACCAAAACAAAGATATAATTTTAAAAATATTGTCAGCTCAAATATCAAAAGAAGAAAATTTAAAATTAAACCCAGGAGATTTTTTTAAAAATGAAAAACAAGAATTATTAATTCAATGTAAATCTGGGGCTATTGTTTTAGATATCGTTCAACCCAGCGGTAAAAAACCTATGTCAGGTTCACAATATCTAAGAGGTCATAATTGGCTCATACAAAATGAAAAAAACAATTAACATATCTCTCATATTGTTAGCTTTTTTAGCTCTTTTTTTAATAATCTGGGCTGGGTATAAAAACAAAAACTTAGTTAAAGCCATACCTTTAGAAACTGCAACAGAAAATCAAACTAACCAAACATTAGATGCTAATGCCCCTAAACATATCAATCTTACTGATTTTTATTTCTCTTACGGCAACAGACTTTTAGGAAATGATCAAATAAAAATCATATCAAGGGAAGAATGGGGACCTGATTTAAATTACGCTGACCCTGATTACATTGCTTCGTATTGCTTGGAAAAATATTGTGACCCTGAAAATTATGATACAGAAGACAATTACATTACTACGGATAAGCTAGCGGTAAAAACTTTAAATTACAATTACCGCCATGCCTTAGAATCATGGGATCTATCAATACTCCAAACAAAAATCAAAGAAAATAAAGCTAGCTATGAATATTTACCTGTAGAAGAATTTATCATCCATCACACTGCTGGTAGAACCACATATTCATATGAAGATTCTATCAATGAGATTAAAAGAATATACTTTAATCATGCTTTAACACATCGTTGGCAAGACATTGGATATCATTATTTAATAGATGCCCAAGGTCGTATTTTTGAAGGTAGCTTAGGTGGTAAATACAGTGTCGGTATTCATACTTACATGCATAACCGAGGTAATATTAGCATTGCTTTAATGGGAGATCTTCGTCCAGATTACGGTCAAATGAGTCCAGAAATGAAAACATCATTAACTAAACTCATCTCATATTTAGCAAAAGAATATGACCTTGATCTATACGCTTCCCAATATTATTTAAAGAAAAAAGACCTCTCTGGAAGAGAATGGCTACCAAGCATAATCAGAGGACACAAAGAATTAGATATTAGACTCTCACCCACTTTTTGCCCTGGAGTAGATTCTGATACATTAAGAACTGATATCTATACAGAATTAAAAAATCTTACAAAGAGTCCTCTTTAAATTCTATAGGTACCAAAGACATTTGATCTAATCTCACAATCTCAAATTTTTCTTTTAAAGATTTAATAATCAAAGGTAAAGCTTCTAACATTTCTAAAGGCCGGTTAGCCTGTTCTTCTGGTTTTTCACTGCTATCATGAAGATCAATAATAGAACCATTCTGACAAGCCCCTATCACTTTTTTAAAAATTACGTCAGACCCAGGCATATGATTGTCATCAGGATCAACATCAAAAGTAATTAATTTAAGTTTTAAACTAGTTACTAACTCACAACGACTAGCAACCTTTAAAGCTTCGAGATAGCAATATGGTGGACGGCAAAACAAAGGTTGTTCCCCTATCGTATTAAAGACAATCTCTTGGTTAGCTTCAAAACCTTGATTATTAATATCGTGACCATAACCATGGTTACCTATCAAATGTCCCCTTTTATACATATCTCTTAAAACAGCAGGATGATTTTTAACCCATTTACCTAAAACAAAAAAATTAGCTTTAACGTCATAATCATCTAAGATATCTAGAATTTCTAAAGTGATAGGCGGATTAGGTCCGTCATCAAAAGTTATAGCTATCTTGTTCTCATCCCTTGATCCGTGTCTGTAATATATCATGCCCCTATTATACCAATTTTTGTTTTAAAAAAGAATTATTCATACTGTATTCGCAACCACAATATTTCTGACAATATATATCATATGCTTTAGACATTTTCAAACTTAAATTGTTAGCAATGTTTGGATCTAAATCAAAAGTCTTGTATTTGATATCTTGTCCTAACCCCAAACAAAAATTATTAATATACGCTACATCTTTAAAACGATTAACACTTAAAGTGGTAGCCCAAAAATCAAAACCATTTTTCAAAGCAAAATCATATACTTGTTTTAACCTATATCTAAAACAAGCCTGACAACGCAAACCATTTTCTTGGTATTCTTCCAAGGGCATATCTAATTCTTTTTTTAAATATTCTTTCCAAGATTCATGATCCCAAGATGTTACAAATAATTTTAAATCAAAAATCTTAGATATCTTTTCAATATCGGATAATCTTTTTTGATTTTCTTCTTCCGGATATATATTAGGATTGTAAAACAAAAGAGTTAAATCATTTTTAACATATTTTTCTGTTTCTAAAAGATATGATATAACCGGTAAAGCACAGCTAGCACAACAAACATGTAAAATCATTTTGCTCATATATTTTCTCTTAATACATGAATCAATCTAATCATGTATCTCAGATTATGTATGGTAGCCAATCTTAAATACAAAGTTTCTTGATTAAGATATAGGTGGCGCAAATATGCTCTAGAAAAATTTGAACAGGTATAACAATCGCAATCTTCATCTATCGGCTTTGGATCTTTTTTAAATCTTTCATTTAAGATTCTTAAACAATCACCTTTAAATTCAGAATCAATTTTAATATCAGCTTTGTTAACAACAATATGACCATTATACAATTGGCCATGCCGAGCTATTCTAGCCGGATTAACACAATCAAACATATCCACGCCTCTTTTAACCACATCAATGGCATCTTGAGGCGATGCTCCTAAACCCATGGTATATAGGGGTAATTTTTCAGGAATCATATCTTTAATCTCGTCTAACAATTCTAGGGTTTTAGGCATATTGTACCCTATTGTCTCCCCACCTAAAGCCAAGCCATCAAAGGGCAATTCTGACAAATACGATACAGCTTCACGCCTTAAATCAGCGTAAATACCCCCTTGGATGATGCCAAAGAGCTTGGGTTGATATTTGGTATATATTGGGTTTTTGAGCAGTTCTAGGTGCCTTTTTACGCATCTCAGAGCCCATTGGTTAGTCCTTTCTAATGATTTAACA
>CAYNAL010000026.1:0-4192 GCA_964395555.1 uncultured Candidatus Saccharibacteria bacterium | reverse complement strand
CCTCTGACAGTTGGTTCTTCAGCTTTTAATGGAGATTGCTATTGGGTAGGTGTTTCAGGTAATGCTGGCCTGCGTTCGGGGGATTGGCACAACGGTTCGTATGCAGGCCGTTTTGCGTTGGATTTGGGCCGCTGCGCCGGGTGACACGGACACCCTTGTTGGTTTTCGGTGCGCCCTCCGGCAGTAATTTGAAAAAGAATCTTGTTTTTGCGTTAGCAAAAACAAGAAATACAGAAGTTCAACCCTTAACCCGCGCCAGCAGGCGCGGCGTTCGGGGGTCCCTCTTAGAAGAAAAAAAATTTTAAAATATATATACTAAAACACATGAAAACATACGATAACATATATTCTCAAATTTGGGATTTTCAAAATTTGTTAAAAAGTTATTATCAAGCTAGGAAAAACAAAAGTTGCAAATCATATGCGATTAAAGTTGAATGGGATTTTGAAAAACTTTTGTTTCAATTAAAAAGAGAATTGGAAGAGGGGACATATCAACCTTTACCATATTACTCTTTTATTACATATGACCCTAAGGAACGTTTGATTTTTGTAGCACCTTTTAGAGATCGCATTGTACATCACGCTTTGCACAATGTGATAGAACCTCTTTTTGATAAAGGGTTTGCTTTTGACTCATATGCTTGTCGAAAGCAAAAAGGTGTGCACAAAGCTGTTTTACGAGTAAAATCTTTTATGAGGAGTTTTAATAATAAGCCTTTTTTTGTTTTAAAATGCGATATTAAAAAATATTTTAATAGTTTGGATAGAGATGATTTAAAAAACTTAATTAATCGAAAAATTAAAGACCAAAAAGCAATAAATTTGATAAATAAAATTATTTATTCTTTGCCTGGAGACGAAGGTATGCCTATCGGGAATTTAACTAGTCAGCTTTTTGCTAATGTTTATTTGAACGAATTAGATCAATTTGTAAAAAATACATTGAAAGTAAAATATTATTGTCGTTATGTAGATGATTTTGTTTTGTTAGCTTCCGATAAAGAACAATTAAAATTATGGAGGTTGAAAATTAATGATTTTTTAAATATTAATCTCAAATTAAGCTTACACGATGATAGACAAGAGATTTTTCCATCGAAAATTGGTGTTGATTTTTTAGGTTATCATATTTTTGAAGACCATATTTTAGTACGTCAATCTACGGTAAGGCGTTGTTTTAGGCGTTTGAAAAACCATAAGATGAATCTTAACAGTTATTATTCATATCTTGGTCATTTTGCTTTAGCTGATAGTTTTGGTTTAATTAGAAAATTAAAAGAAAAATATGCCTACCGATATGCCGGTGTTTCATCAAATGCACCAGTTTGTTCTTTGGCTTTACCCCACAGTCAATAAATTTCCTAAAAATCAGCGTTTTGTTTTAGGGCAAAGGTTAGAAAGACAGGCTATAGATTTGATTGAATTGTTAGTAGAAGCAAAGTTTAGTTCTCGCAAATTTACTCCGTTAAAAAAGGCAAGCATTAAAATCAATACGCTTTTAGTTTTAATAAGGTTGGCTAGAGATCTGAATTTTTTAAGTGCCAATCAATATGAATTTGCTTCTAAAAATATAGATGAGATTTCCTCAATGATTGGAGGATGGCTGAAAACGGAAAGTTCTTTTTCAAAACAATCTAATACTTTAGATTGAGGGGCGGACAATATATTTTTCTTTTATGGGCACTGGCCTACGTTCGGGGAATTGGAACAACGGTTCGAATGCAGGCCGTTTTGCGTTGAATTTGAACAATGCGCCGGGTAACACGAACACCAATATTGGTTTTCGTTGCGCCCTCCGGAAGCAATTTGGCCTGATTTTTAGCTTTTCAAAGCTAAAACCGAGCCTTAATTACTGCTGTCTTCGCTCCTGTCCTTTTTGTGGTTTTTAAGGATAAAAAAACAAAGATTCGGCGGACAAGTTGTCCGCCGATTTTTATTAAAAGTAGCTTATTTTCTATTTTGTTCTATAATAAATTTATCAATCAAAATTAATATATATGCCTGAATTACCTGAGGTACAAACCATTGTTAACGGTTTGAATAAGAAAATTGTTGGCCTTAAAATATTTAAGGTTTGGTTTGATTGGCCTAAGAGTATAAAAATGCCAGTTAACGGATTAAAATTGTCTCAAAAATTAATTGGTAAAAAGATTTTACGAGTAGAACGGAAAGGAAAAAACATTTTAATTTTTTTAACAGGGGATTTAGTTTTACTGATTCATTTAAAACTTACAGGTCATTTGATTTATGGACGCTGGCAATATCAGGAAAAACATTGGGTACCTGATTCTAAAATTAAGCACCTTTCTGATCCAGATAACAGATTTATCCATTTTATGATATCTTTTTCTAACGACAGGATGTTAGCTCTTTCAGATATGCGTAAGTTTGCCAAAATCATGCTTTTTGATTCAAAAAAGATAGATCAAATAGAAGATTTAAATATTTTAGGTAAAGATCCATTGGGCAAGGATTTTTCTTTGAAATATTTGAAAAATTTAATTGATTTAGTAAAAAAGAAAAAATTAAAAATAAATATTAAACAATTTTTGTTAGATCAAAGAAAAATAGCAGGTATTGGTAATATATATTCTGATGAGATTTTGTATGCTTCTAAAATACATCCTCTTAAAAAGGTATTTGATTTAAATAACAAAGAAATCAAAAATATATATATAAATATTTTGAAAATCCTTGAGAAAGCCGTGAAAGAAGGTGGATCAACTGTGGGATTTGGGGATTATAGAGATTTAGAAGGGGAAAAAGGTAATTATGCCTCTTGTCTTTTAATATATGGCAAATTAGGTCAAAAATGTTTAAAATGTAAGAGTATAATTAAAAAAACAAAAATAGGGAGCCGTTCTAGCTATTTTTGTCCAAAATGTCAAAAAATATGATTATTGCTATTTGTGGAGAAGACAATTTTAGATCTTTTGAAAGATTAAAAGAATTGAAAAAAGAATATCAAAAAAACGATTTTCGTGTTTTTGTTTTTGATTTTTCTAAAAGTTCTTTAGAAGAAAACAGCTGGGAAAATCTAAAGACAATGTTTTTTAATAGGGGATTATTTGAAGAGAAAAAATTAATAGTTGTAGAAGATCTAATAGATACGAGTTTTAAAGACAAGGTTAAGGAGTTATCTGATATTTTGAAAAAGAATAATGAGGTTGAAGAAAAAAATATAGCAGTTATTTTTTATGAACGAGATACCCTTAAAAAGAGTGTTCTACCTGCCTGGTTGTCTAAAAATATTAAAGTTAATGAGGATTTTAAAATTTTAAAAGGTAATGATTTAATTAAATACGTAAAAGATTGTGAGCAGAAGTTAGATGTTAAGTTTTCTCCTGAAGCTAGAACAGCATTACTGATGGGAGCAGAATCAGATGTTTCTTTGATTAACAATGTATTGCAAAAAGCTTCTCTTTGCCAACTGAAACAAGTAAATATTGAAGATTTAGCTGAGATCTTTAAAGGCAAATGGAATATTCGTATATTTGATCTTTTAGATTCTTTAGTTGATTCTCAGGTTAAACGTAGTCTAGCTTTGATTGATCAGTTAATTCTGGATGGTTCTGACCCTATTTTTGATATCTTCCCCATGATTATTTTCCAAGCAAGAAATTTGTTAATGGTTAAAAGCGAACCAGAAAAAGGTACTTTAGGTTTAAATCCTTTTGTTTATAAAAAAGCTAAGATAGCTAGTTTCAGATTTTCTTTATTAGAATTAAAAAAATTATATCGTTTGCTTTCTCAATATGATTTTCAGATTAAAACAGGTAAAATACAACCTCGTTTGGCTATAGAATTGATAGCCATACAATTTACTAAAAAATCCCTTTGAAAAAGGGATTTTCTTTATTTCAGTGTTTGGGCCTTTTTAGCTGATCTAGATTTAAGGCGGTTAGCTTTGTTTTTATGAATAATATTTCTTTTTGCTGATTTATCCAATGTTTTATAGATTTGTTTAAGATTTTCTGTAGTTTGTTTTTTGTCTTTAGCATCTACGGATTCTTTAAAGGTTTTTCTTAGATCTCTAAAATAACGTTTTTTACTGGTATTACGTAGATATTTTTTATGGCTTTGTCTTAAAGCTTTTTTAGCAGATTTGATTAAAGGCATTTTTTAATAAGGTTAAAATTTTATGTTGTTAGCTTATCATATTATGACGCCGAAGGCAAGCTGTGTATAA
>CAYNAL010000025.1:0-4795 GCA_964395555.1 uncultured Candidatus Saccharibacteria bacterium | reverse complement strand
AATAAAAATAATTCTAACCTATTATGTACAGGAAGGGAGTTTCAGCACTTATAATAAATAAAAATCAAGAATTTCTTTTGGTTAATCTAATATCTTTTGAAGATAAGTATTTTGCAATTCCTGGAGGAGGATTAAAAAAAGGCGAGATGCTAGAAGATGCTGTGTACAGAGAAATACAAGAGGAGCTTGGTATTGGAAAAAAGTCACTTCAATTTGTAGGAAAGAATGATGCTACAATAACTTTTAAATTTAAAGTAATCAAAATGACTCGCGAAGGCAAAAAATATGAAGGCTCAGAGCGCTACTTTTTCGGCTTTCATTTTATTGGCAGTGATAGTGAAATAAAACTTCAAAAAAGTGAAGTGCGAACATATAGGTGGGTTTCATTTTCTGAATTAAAAAAATTCTTACTTTTTGATAGCCAACTAGATGAAACTAAAGAAAAAATATTAGAAATATTCCCATTTTTAAAAATATAGATTCTGACTGAGTATATAATGGCAGTATTAAACTCGCATCTATTTTTAAAATCGACGATATATTATAAGGTTAATACTCATGTAATAAAAAGAGAGAAATTGAAAAACAATCTTTTCCTACTTTTATTTTTCCATCTCGCAGAATTCTATATTTTACTTTACAAAAAGCGTCATAATAAGATTGTCTGAACAACTGTATATTATAGCTATCCGCAGCAGCCTCCACCACCGGCAAAGAGAATTCCTGTAGACACAGTTAAATCATTGCAAATCTTACGTGCCATGACTATCGCTAGATTTTCCGCCTTTAAATATTCCATACAAATCTCATTTTCCCTCATCTTATTTTGCGCCATGCTTAATTCTTGGCGCTGTTTATCAGAAATCGGCAAACCATTTTGTTGTAATACACCTACAGTTTGCATTTGCTCTTGGGCATTTTGAAGAAGAGATGAAGCGCCTTCATTGCTTTCTAAATTTTCAATGGCTTTTTGAAGCCTAACAAATTCAGGTGTTTTTAGAATATAATCGCTGAATTCTTCAATTTTTTGATCTAAATTATTCATATTTTTTATTTTAATTATTTATAAGTTATGGTTTTCCATAAAGCATATAACCTGCATTTTTTAATTTATCTTTGCCAATTAAATCATCGACCAAAAGTAATAATTTTATAATCGGGGCAGTAAAACGTCTGTCCATTTCTACTAAATATTTTCCCTGCATTGCTTGTCTTTGTTTCCAATAATCATTAGTAACAATTGACTCAGATAAAATTAAGTTCGCTACCACAAGACTCGTAGGCACACCGATAGTTAAAAGTTCATTCATAGCGCGAGCCGCTTCCTCAATCGGAGTGGATTCCGGATACATCACAAAACTAAAAGTCGTTTGATTAATATCTTGCATCATATCTATTACTTCTTTAAAGCGTGATTTAGTAATTTTATCAATTTCCGTTTCACCAGTTGAAGTAAAGGTTTTAATTTCTATTTGTTTGCTCCAATCAACTGGTAATTCCAAGAGCCTTAAAGTGTGCCCTGTCGGAGCGGTATCAAAAATGATTATCTCAAAATCTTTTAAAGTAGCAAAATCAATAAATTTCTCAAAGGTAGCCATTTCTTCTGTGCAAGGTGAATTTAATTCTTCTTCAATTGCCATCACTCTTTGGTCATCATATTTTTCCCTGGCTTCGGTAAGAATTTTCTCTTTATATTCATTAGTAGCTCTTTCAGTATCAATACGTGTAGCCCACAAATTCTTTTCGTTATTAATAACAGTCGGATAGTCAAAAATATCTTGCTCAAAAATTTGAGCTAGATGAGAGGCTGGGTCAGTTGTTAAAAGAAGCGTCTTGTACCCTTGCTCGGCAACCCACAAGCTGGTTGCCGCCGCTACTGAAGTTTTCCCCACCCCGCCTTTGCCAGCAAAAAAAATTGTACGTTTTTTACCATTTTGAGGAATGAGTAATTGCTTAATTTTTTCATCAATTTTAGGAAAATCATCAATCACAAATTTATCTTTATCCGCATTAATCTTTATTGGCTGGTAATCTTTCAATTTAAGGGTTTGCTCGTAAAGTTTTTTGCCTATCTTAGTTAGTGCGTCTTCACCTTTAATTTCATCTGGTTCAAGCTCCATTAAAGTTATGGGAACAGTAAATTTATTTTTAATAAGTTCCAAAAACTCTTGTTGTTTAGCAAAGCGAGCAAGCATAAAAGGATTATCGCAAACACTTTGCGGATAAATGCCGTTGATAATAAGTTCCTGCGAAGTTATCTTGAGTTTTAAAAGTTCTGCTATTGATCGTTCCGCTTCGTAAATTGGTGTAACTTCCGGTCGCAAGACAAAAATAAAAGTGGTTCTAGAAACATCCCTCATCGCCGCAATAGCTCTATCAAATTTAACTTTTGATTCCGCAAGTGCAGTGGCTGGGCCAATACAAGTTTGCCCACCGCCTCCTTCTTTAGCAGCTTTTTCTATTACCCCACTCCATTCAACTGGTAATTCCAAAAGTCGCAAAGTATGCCCTGTCGGGGCAGTATCAAAAATAACCACTTCATATTCAGGCTCTTGCAAAAAATCAGTAAAACGATCAAAAGCCGCCATTTCCGCAGTGCACGGTGAATTTAACTGTTCTTCTAAAACCGCAAAGCTCTCTTCAGGAATTAAACCGCGGAGAGGAGATAATGTTCTCTCTTTATATTCAGCAGTAGCTATATCTGGATCAAGCTCCATAGCAAAAAGATTTTTTATTTTTTCTATTGGTGTAATTTTATGACCGATCTGTTGTTCAAAAACATCTGCTAAATTTGAAGCTGGGTCAGTAGTAATGATAAGCGTTTTTTTACTAAGTCCCGCAAAATAAACAGCACTTGAAGCAGCCATAGTAGTTTTTCCAACCCCTCCTTTGCCTGAAAAAAAATAAAATTTTGTGATCATATCTTTGTTTCGCTAATAAACTTTTCAAATTCTTCAAATGTCGGGTAAACACCAATTTTGACAATCTTTTCATTACAAATCGTGATTGGCAATGCTTTTAATTGTTGCTCTTGAATAAGTTTTATCACTTCTGGATTTTCCCTAAATTTTTGAGGGCTTTGAGTAATAAGGCAACGCTCTACTTCCACGCCCAGCTTTTTAACTTTTTCTAATGTATCTTGCAAACTAATAAGTGCTTGATCTGGATTTGGCCCGCATAAGCCACTAGAACAGCACATTGGTGGATCATAAATAATAATTTTAATTTCCATATTTTTTATTTTTTATTAATTGGTGACAAGTATTGTTTGAAACACAAAGTTTTTCTGATATATTTTTAACACTTAATAATTTTTGATATGATTTCTCAATTTCTACAAATAATTTTTTATTAAGAGAATAATATACCCATGTTCCGACCTTTCTGCCTCGAATAAAACCCTCTTCTCGCAACGCCTGTAAGTGGTGAGAAACAAGTGTTTGTTCCAACCCTAATTTATCCGCCAATACGCAAACACATTCCTCTCCTTTCATTAAATGAAGAATAATCTTATACCTACTTTTGTCTGCCAAAAGTTTTAAGTAATTTAATAATTTTTCTTCATCTTTTGTCATCATGCTTTTCGCTTATTAATATATGAATCTATATTCATATAATATTCCCTATAATAATCATTGTCAAGGTTTTTTAGTTATCTTAATTATACTTTTGACAATATCTAGTTTCACTAGACAAAATTCAATTGTGGCATACTAAAAAAATGGCTTCTCCGTAAGCCCCATTTTTTTATTACCCGCTGATTGTCAAAAATCCTTCCAAAAAAGGTTAGCACAAAATGTATAATTACTAATTAATGTGAAACACTAATGCGGAACAAAAAAAAGTGTGAAACATGTTTCACACTTTTTTTTTACAAAAACATATTTTTTGGCTTAGGTAAGCCACAACCTGGTTGGCAACCAGGTTAGCGCATGGTTAAGCCATTTTTGACAAAATGTTTCACGTGAAACACTCAGACCCCATATCAGTGTTTCACATGAAACACTGATGCTGTTTTTTTACTCATAAAATGTATCAATTCGTATTTTTTGGCTTAGGTAAGCCACAACCTGGTTGGCAACCAGGTTAGCGCATGGTTAAGCCATTTTTGACAAAATGTTTCACGTGAAACACTCCGACCCCATATCAGTGTTTCATGTGAAACACTCAGACCTATTTCTTTATTTCGCATAAAACGCTCAAATATTTAAAAAATTTCTAAACTACAATTTTTTTATTTAATATAATCCTTGACTATTATCAAAAAATTTTATAATATTAAGGAGGTTAGGTCGCTTGCAAAGCGGCCTATATTTATAAGAAATTAATAAAACAAAAATATGTTTGATCTAAAAACTTTAGGCATGGCAGTAAAACAAATATCTGAGGAAAAAGGTATTCCAGAAGAAAAAGTTTTAGAAGCTATTGAAATGGCTATTGCTGCTGCCTATAAAAAAGAATACGCGAAAAAGACAGAAGTCATCAAAGCTAAATTTAATTTAAAAACAGGGGATCTAAAATTTTGGCAATCTAAATTAGTAGTTGATGAAAGCATGTTAAAAGAAGATGACGAAGAAGATGATAATTATAAATCTTTTAATGACAAAGATGCGTTAGAAGAAAATAAAAAAATACGATTTAATCCTGACCGCCATATTATGATAGAAGATGCTTTAAAGATAAATAAAAAAATAAAGGTTGAAGAAGAATTACTTAATGATTTAGAACTACAACAAGATTTTAGTCGTATCGCAGCTCAAACTGCTAAACAAGTTATTTTACAAAAATTACATGA
>CAYNAL010000024.1:0-3300 GCA_964395555.1 uncultured Candidatus Saccharibacteria bacterium | reverse complement strand
TAAATGAAGCTGATTACAAAAAAGCCATGGTTTTGTTTTATGAACAGAATAGTGCAAGATTTTTTAAAGAATTGTTTACTGAACAATTCAAATTTGCTGTGGAAAATTATTTTTAGTTGGGTATAATATATTTTTTATAAGATGTAAAAAAGTCTTTTTTATGGTATAATATATGTATGTTTAAGCTGTTTCATTTGAATAAAAAGACTAATTTGCCTGATCATATCAAGCCATATTTGTGGAGCTATGATTTAAACAAAATAGATTTACAAAAAGACAAAAAAGTTATTATTGTCTCTACTATAAAATACGGAGACTTGAAAGCTTGGCGTTGGCTTAATGATTATTATGGTAAAAAACTTATTTCTGAAATTTGGGGAAAAGAGCCTGATACAAACAAGCGCCCTCATTTAGACGAATTAGTAAAAATACTTTTATTCCAATAATGTCTTTAGATATTACCGTAGTAGATATCGCAATCATTAAAGCTTGTGCTATATGCAAAAGGGCATCTTACAAAGATTACATTGATCTTTATTACATTTTAAAAAATAATTATATCACTTTAAATAATTTGATAGAGCTAGCTAAGAAAAAATATGGCAACGAATTTAATGATAGATTATTTTTAGAGCAGCTGATTAGTATAGAAGGTATTTCTGATGAGCAGATATCATTTATTGAGAAACCTATAACTAGATTAGAGATTAAAGAATTTTTTATATCAGAAATAAGTCAATTAAAAACAAAACTTTGACTTATTTTCGTAGACATGTTTAAATAAGCAAAGAACCTTAGAAAGGAGGGGATAACAATGGGAAAGATATTTATGTTTTTAAGCACTCGGATGATAGTCCGGGCGTTCAACCTGTTTGTCGGCCAATTTAAGAAAGGAGGATAGTTTTAGGCCCACCTATGGTGGGCCTTTTTAATATTTAGATTTTATGTTTTGTGATATAAAAAATAAAATGGTATAATAAGTAAGATAAAATAATAGTATGAAAAAGTATATTTTTTTGTTTTTGGTTTTAGTAGCAGTTTTAGGCCTAACGATAGGGTTAGCTAAAGCTGTTGATGTCAAAACTTACCAAGGTTCTATTACTAGCATCAATTACAATGACGCTACTTTCATCTTGTCGTCTTCTCCAATAGTTAAGGTTGAGGCAAATTCTGATACTTATATATCTTTTCAATCAGGTGAGAATATTGTTTCTAAACCTTTTAGTAATCTCAAAATAGGCATGGTGGTAAGCGTGATAGGATCAGCTAGTATTAATTTGTCTTCTAACCCTACCATTGTGGTTACGGCTTCTGAGGTGAAATATTCAGGAATATTAGCTGTTGTAGAAAAACCTTTACTTGATACTTTTGAATCATCAGCAACGCATAATGAATGTCGCAACGAGCGTTGTTACAAAATATCTGGATCTGGCGATAATCAGTGTTATATTGATAGCGAGTGTCGTGTTTTTAACAGTGTTCCAGCTGATGATCAACTAGATATTCTTAAAAAAGAATTGATTAAACAATTACAAGAGCAACTCAAGGTTTTACAAGCACAATTACAAGATTTGATAAATCAACAAAAAAATTGTGCCAAAGAAGGGGAATCATATTCTTCTGTTTTTAAAAATCAATATCCTGAGCATTGTTGTGCTGGTTTAACCGAATGGATGTCTGGTATGGATACTAGCAAAATATCAAATGGTCAATGTTTACAAACAGGATCAATCAAAGGCTCACCCGTTGGTACTTGTATTAAATGTGGAGATGGTATTTGTGGAGCAAGGGAAAATGCTTGTAATTGTTTGCAAGATTGCAAAGTCATTCCCAATTTCTTTCCTGTGATAGATGATGTCACTGGTTCTACTTCTTTAAAAGTTAAAGAAACAGGTACTTGGACAATAAAAGCATATGATCCTGAAAATGGGAATTTGAATTATATTGTAAAATGGGGAGACGAACTTTCTAACACAAACTTACAATCAATTATTTCTGTTACCAAACAAACTATCACTTTTACACACATATATACTTGGCCTGGTAATTTTACCGTAGAATTTATTATTATAGATGACAAAAACCAAACAACTAAAATAACTAAAACAGTTTTAGTGACAGATTCTACTGTGTACTCTATGCTTGGACCTGGTCAAGGAGGAGGGATAATCTTTTATGACAAGGGTTCATATTCTAATGGTTGGAGATACCTAGAAGCTGCTTTGTCTGATCAAGGTTCACCTGCTTGGGGTTGTAGTAGTACAAATATATCTGGGGCTAACAATACAATAATAGGGACAGGGCATCAAAATACCCATGATATGATCGCAGCAGGATGTACAAGCGCTTTATTAACTCATGGTACAACCATAAATAGTTACAATGATTGGTTTTTACCTTCTAAAGATGAGTTAAGCTTAATGTATAGCAATCTTAAAACTAAAGGCGTTGGTGATTTTGTTAAAGATGCATATTGGAGTTCGTCTGAGTATGACAATTTATATGCGTGGTTACAAGATTTTAATAATGGTGGTGTGTATTATGGCAAAAAAAGCGATATTTACTATATTCGTGTTATTCGAGCTTTTTAACAATTTAACTCATTTTTTTTGTAAGATTAGAACCATTTTGTCGTCTTGTAATGCGAGGGGTAAAATAGTATAATTAAATAAATAAAATAAAAAAAACATATGAAGAAGTACTCTCTGCCTTTAGGATTGCTGCTTTTGGCCTTGATAATAGTGCCAACTGTTTCTTTTGGGCAAAATTGCAATGTTAGTTCTCTGACTCCTGCACAATACAAAGAAAGTGGTGAAAATGTAAAAAATATGCAAGTTTGTTTGCAACAATTAGGGTATAAGATTAGCCAAGCTACTGGTTATTACGGCCAGGAAACGCTTAAAGCTGTTAAATCATATTATTCTAGTTGGTATGGTGCTTGGCCCGGTTTAAGATTGGGTGTTTTGGGTATTAATAAGATTATTAATACTATTAAACAAATTGATATTCCCGTAACAGATTATACGCCTACTGTTTTTGGGTTAAAACAATTTACTTCAGAAGCTGAATATACAAAATATGTTAAAGACAGTGCTGGTTCTAATGTTTATTACGGTGGGGGGATGACAAATTTTGGTGCTAGACCAACAACAGGGATGATGATGAAAGAAAGTGCTCCAACTCTTGCGCCTTCTATGTCAGTAGATACGACAGATAGATATTCTTCTACTAATGTCCAGGTTTTAGGTATTGATGAACCTGATATTGCTAAAACAGATGGACAAAATATATATTATAAAA
>CAYNAL010000023.1:0-5342 GCA_964395555.1 uncultured Candidatus Saccharibacteria bacterium | reverse complement strand
GATAATTACATCTAAGGTAAAGAATCTGGGTGTTTAATTTTGTAACTCTTTAAGAAATAGATCTTTTAAGATTTGAGGATCAGCTGCTCCTTTGGTTTTAGCCATGGCTTGACCTATCAAAAATTGTAAAGAATTCATTTTTCCATTTTTAAATTCAGCAATGACTTTTGGATTTTGGTTAATGATTTCTAAGATAACTGATTTTAAAGTTGATTCATCTGAAACTTGCTCTAAGTTCATTTCTTTGATTAAAAGATGTGGTTCTTTACCTGTTTTAAACATTTCTTCTAAGATGTTTTTAGCACCCCTAGAAGATACTTTGTTGTTGTAGATAAGTGATATTAATTGGCTAAAAGAAGCTGGAGTAATGCGTAATTCTTCTATTTTAGCGCCTTTTAAAGCCATTAAACCTTTTAGATCACTGGTTAAATAGTTATAACACAATGAAATGATTTTTTGGCGATCTTCTGCAGTTTGATCAGCTACATCACTTTGTGTTTCAGAAATACATTTTTCTAGAAAATCAGCCAATTTAGGTTCTTGGATTAAATTAATGGCTGCAGAAGCTGATATATTTAATTGTGAAATTAATCTTGTTTTTTTCTCCCAAGGTAATTCAGGTAAAGACATTTTTAATTCATCAAAATCAAAAAGTCCTGTTTCTTTTTCATTGGTAAAAACTGTAATGGGTGGTAAATCTGGCTCTGGGAAATACCTGTAATCTTGAGCTTCTTCTTTGCTTCTTTGACTGTAAGTTATACCTTTAACGTCATCCCAACCGCGTGTTTCTTGTTTTATTTTTTCTTTGCTATCTAACATTTCTGTTTGTCTTTGTATTTCAAATTCAATAGCGCGTTCTACAGACCTAAAAGAATTTAGATTTTTAACTTCTACTTTGGTACCATATTTTTTTATTAAAGCATCTTCTTTGGAACTTAAGCTGATATTAACCTCCACTCTCATTTGACCTTTTTCCATATCAGCGTCGGAAGCATCTAGATATCTTAAAATTAATTGTAAACTTTGACCAAAAAGTTTAGCTTCTTCTGCTGAATGAATTTCAGGTTCGGTAACTAATTCTAAGAGAGCTACGCCAGCTCTGTTTAAGTCTATTAAAGTATTTTTATTAATTTGATCATGGATTAATTTACCAGCGTCTTCTTCTAAATGAATTCTGGTAATACTAATTTCTTTTTCTGATATTTCTGAATTATCTGACAAAAATAAATTGATTTTACCGTTAACACAAAAAGGTAAATCATATTGGGAAATTTGATATCCCTTAGGTAGG
Source organism: uncultured Candidatus Saccharibacteria bacterium (assembly GCA_964395555.1). GTDB lineage: Bacteria > Patescibacteriota > Minisyncoccia > UBA6257 > JAPLYJ01 > JAPLYJ01. The sequence goes on along the minus strand of CAYNAL010000023.1, from coordinate 4,051 downwards.
TCAGGGTAGAAATAATTTTTACGGTCAAACTTAGAATGTTGATTAATTTCACAATTTAAAGCTAAGCCCATTTGAATTACTTTTTTAATAGCTTCTTTGTTCATAACAGGCAGTGTACCAGGATGACCAGAACAAATAGGGCAGATATTAATATTAGGATGATTTTCATCAGGGTCATTTAAACACTGGCAAAACATTTTAGTTTTAGTTTTAAGCTCTGCGTGTATTTCTAACCCTATAGTAGGATAATATTCCATATGTATATTTTAACTGATTTTTTATTTTTTTTCCATATTCATTTGACGCTTTTTTATTACAATGATATTCTTAAAGAAACAATTTTAAAAATATGTCACAAAAAGGAATTTTCGTTGTCTTTGAAGGGGTAGAAGGTTGCGGTAAAAGCACGGTCATTAAATGGCTTGTAGAGAAGTTCCAATCAGAGGGATATGGTATATATTTAACTAGAGAACCAGGTGGTAAAGGTAGTGATTTAGCGGAAAAGATCAGACAATTGATTCTAAGCCCTGAAAACAATGTATATCCGGAAACTGAAGCGTATTTATTCGCTGCTAGCAGAGCTCAACATGTTCGAGAGGTGATTGCTCCCCATATAGAAAAAGGTGAAATTGTTTTATGTGATAGATTTGTACATTCTTCTTTAGCATATCAAGGCGTAGGTCGTAAATTAGGGCAAGATCAGGTTAACAATATTAATCAGTTAGCTATAGGTAAATATTGGCCTGATGTAGTAGTACTTTTAGATCTTGACCCTGTAATTGGATTAAGCAGAAAAGAAGAAGGTCATATGAGTAAAGACAGAATAGATAGTGAGGTTATATCTTTTCATCAGACAATTAGGGAAGCATATTTGAAAATGGCCTCAGAAGATGATAGATTTATAATAGTAGATGCTAGCCAGAGTTTAGAAAAAGTAAAAGAAGATGTTTATCGTTTAATAACAGAAAAAATAAAAACATGGAAATAGAAATCATTGAACCTAAATTTGAGATTATAGATGAAATTAACAGTCAAACTATTTTAAAAAAAATAGAACGGATTGGACGAGTTTCACATAAAAGTGAAGACAGGACTGCTCCTGGCACAGCTGAAGAATTTATTAAAAAACTTTTAGGTTGGGGACACGAAAGCATTTTAGAGCATGTTTCTTTTACTGTAAAATTTATTTGTGATAGAGGGGTAACTCACGAATTAGTACGTCATAGGATTGCAGCTTATACCCAAGAATCTACTCGTTATTGTAATTATTCTGGTAAAATTCAATTTATTAAACCTTTGTTTTTTAAAGAAGATAGCGAAGCATATAATCTTTGGTTAGAAAGTTGCAAAGCTTGTGCGTCTTCATATTTAAAATTGATATCTTCTGGGGCTAAACCAGAAGAAGCAAGAGACGTTTTATCTAATTCTTTAAAAACAGAAATTTATGCTACTTACAATTTAAGAGAATGGAGGCATGTATTTAAAATGCGTTGCCAAAAAGCTGCCCATCCGCAGATTAGAGAAATCATGATTCCGCTTTTAGAAGAATTACAAAAGAAAATTCCTGTTATTTTTGATGATTTTGAGATAATAACAATAAAAGATTCATATCCTAAGGCTGCTATTAAAAAGGTATAATCAAAAATCCCGCTTGAAAAGGCGGGATTTTAAAACTTATTAAAAAATATTAATCAGTAACTTCTATTCCCATTGACCTAGCAGTACCTGTGACAGTTTTAACAGCAGCTTCTAAATCTTCAGTATTTAAATCTGGCATTTTCCTTTTAGCAATTTCTTCAGCTTGAGCTCGAGATATTTTTCCAATTTTGTTTTTTAAAGGGTTCCCAGATCCTTTTTCTACACCAACAGCTTTACGTAACATATCAGAAACAGGGGGTTGCTTGAAAGTTAAATCAAAAGTTCTGTCTGTGTATACTGTTATCTCTACAGGAATAATATTGCCAGCTTGTTGTGAAGTAGCAGCATTAAATTTCATACAGAATTCTTGAATATTTAAACCGTGTTGACCTAAAGCAGGTCCGACTGGAGGAGCAGGGGTAGCTGCACCTGCGGAAATTTGTAATTTGATAACTGTTTTGATTGGTTTTGCCATATTTTTGATTATGTAATTTTTTTGATTTGTAAGAAATCTAAATCTACGGGGGTTTCTCTGCCAAAAAGTGTGACTAAGACTTTAATGCGTCCATGAGCTTCGTCTACCTCGCTGATTTTACCTTCTATATCTTTAAAAGGCCCGTCAGAAATTTTAACTATATCACCAATCTTTGCATTCATCTTGTATTTGGGTTCTATATCACCCATTTTTAAAGAAATAGCTTGCATTTCTTCTGCGGAGACGGGAATAGGGGTGGTACCTGAACCGATGAAACCGGTTACTCTTGGGGTATTGCGTACCACGTACCAAGAATCATCTGTGACCATCATTTCTACAAAAACATATCCAGGATATATCTTTTCTTCTATCACAGACCTTTTACCTCCTTTAATTTCAATTTTTTTCTCTTTAGGGATTAAAACACTAAAAATCTTGTCTTGCATATCTAAAGATTCCACACGCTGTTTCAAATTTCTAGCTACAGCATCTTCGTAGCCAGAATATGTGTGAATGACGTACCAATTGCGTCCTAAATTTATTTCTTGCTTAGGCATGGTTTATTTAACGATTAATGATCAACCTGACCATGATTTTAAAAATAGAATCTGTACCTGTTAAAAACAAACCTACAATGGCAGATAGCCCGATAACAGCCATAGAATGTTTGATTGTTTCTTGACGTGTAGGCCAATTGACTTTTTTAAGCTCTGCCCAAGATTCTTTGAAATATTTGATTGTCTTGTATATTAAATTTGTCATATTTGTTTGATTTTTAAAATGCCCTCTAGGGCATATTTAACACTAGTATAATATCAAAGTTGGATAAAAAAAGCAAGTTTTTGAGTTAATTGGTTTTTAACCATTTGGTAATATGTTTTTCAGCTTGTTTTTCTGTTTTAACCCATGCAATTTTTTGCATTTTCTTAAACCAAGTCATTTGTCTCTTAGCGTACTGGCAAATGGCTCTATATAATTCTGTTTGCATAGTTTTATTGTCTATTTTGTTTTCTAAATACCTATTAATCCAACGATATTCTAAACCAAAGCTTTCTAATCTTTTAGAGCTGACTCCTTGTTTTTTTAATTTTTTAATTTCAGATATCATACCAGAAGACAGTCTGTTGTCTAATCTTTTTTTGATTAATTTTTTTAATTCAGATTGATTTTTTTGGACACCTAAAAACAAGATGTTCCAATCTGGTGATATTTTTTTTAAAGGTTCTGTTTTTTTAATTTTTTCTGATATTTCTAAGGCTCTAATAAGTCTGACACGGTTAAAACGATCTATATTTTTTGCTCTTGCTGGATCTTTTTTAATCAATTTTTGATATAGCTTAATGGTGGTTAATTTTTCTAATTTTTTTCTGAGTTTGTAATTAGGTTTTACCTGGGGGAATTGCCATCCTTCTGTTAAAGCAGAGATATAAAAACCTGTACCTCCGCAGATGATGGGGAGTTTTTTTCTTTTTAAGATATCCAAAATTGCTATATTAGATTTTTTTTGAAAATCGCTTACTGTAAAGATATTAGTAGGTTTAAAAACATCTAAAAGATGATGTCTGATATTACTGGAAAAATATTCTTTATTATTTTTTTTACGGTCTTTTTTCACTTTGCCTGTACCTAGATCCATATTTTGATACACTTGTCTGGAATCTGCCGAGATGATTTCTCCCTTATAAATTTTGGCTAATCTAATAGCTAAATCTGATTTACCAGAAGCAGTAGGACCTAAAATCACTAAAATTTTCTTATCCATGTTTTTTTATACTTTCTATTACGGGTTTATAACTAAAACGGTGTAAATTGCAAGGTCCGTATTTTTTTAACATTTTAAAATGTAAAAGCGTAGGGTATCCTTTATGAATAGCAAACTTATACTGGGGATATTTTTTATCCCAGAAAAACATTTTTTTATCTCGCATTACTTTTGCA
>CAYNAL010000022.1:0-3807 GCA_964395555.1 uncultured Candidatus Saccharibacteria bacterium | reverse complement strand
GGAGATGTGTATAAGAGACAGTTCCATGCCACCGATATATGCTTCGAACCTTTCAGCGTAAAAGCTTTTTTTGTTTTTTCTTTTAGCTAAAGAAGCTTGGGGTAGGGGATATTCGTAAACGATAATAGGTCTATCCTTAGGTAACCTAGGCTCTATAGCATTTAAAAATATCTTGTAAAAAATATCATCCCAATTGTCTTGACTGTCTATTGTAAAACCTTTTTGAATAGCTAACTTTTTAAAATTTTTCAAATTCTTACATTGATCTAAATCTAGATGAGCATATTTTTTAAAAGCTTGCTTAACAGTCATTTTTGGCCAAGGTAAACTTAAATCAATTTTATTGTTCTCATATGTAAGATATTTTGATTTATTGATTTTTTTGTTAACTCCAAAAACCAATTGTTCCAAGTCAGACATGATTTGATGATAATCAGAATGACTGCGATACCATTCTAACATGGTAAATTCTGGATTGTGATATGGTCCAAAGCTTTCGTCTGATCTAAAAACTCTAGCTATTTCAAATACCTTATCAAATCCAGCACAAAGCATTTTTTTTAAAGAATATTCTGGGGAAGTAATGAGATATCCTAAATATGATTTACCTTTTTCGTCATGAAATTCAGTTTGAAAAGGATTTAAATATGGTTCTTGTCCTGCACATTCAACCAGGATGGGAGTTTGAGCTTCTAAAAACCCTCTCACCTTAAAAAAAGATCTGATATAATCATTAATCTCAGATTTCTTTTTTTGTACAGAGATGAGCTTAGGATCTTTTTTAATTTTCTCCCAATTTTGCATGTTAAATGTTTAATTGTTAAACATTGTAGCATTTTCTTGTAGGTTTTGCTATTTTTCCGTCATTGACAAAAATGGTATAACTTGTTAAGGTATTTAATAAAAAGTACATTGAAAAAGTTTTACCATCATAAATCCTGAATTCGCAATAAAATGTGACAGGTAGGGGTAGGAGGAAACTTGTACAAATATAGCGACAAGTTGGAACCGGCAGGGCGATATCCTTGCCTCTACCTTGCCAAGGGTGGCGAGGTGAAAAAATTTACAGGGGAGAACATTTCTGGTTTTTGCTGTATTGCTACAGAGCAATATTGCAAAAATGGTAAGTGGTCCAACACCACTTACCACCTGGATCTCTCCCCGGGTGTTCGTCCTCTCTATTTTCTCTCCCCGATGCACGGGACATGGGGAGATGACCTCAAATCATGGGGGGAAGTAATCGAAAGGCTCGGTCTTCCGGTGGATGTCGCTAAGTCCATTATTAGGACTGAGTATAAAGCGACTGCAAGTCGCCTCGACAAACTTGAGGAGTTTGCCTTGGCGACCGAGTCCGAGGAAGTAACGACGGAAACCGTCATTATCTCCTTTGGATCGCCATCTAATCGGGCGATTAGAGAAGGATATTGGGAGGAACCCAAATCCTCACGGACGAGTGACGGTCTAACCGTTACTGTAGCACCAGGCGTGGATGCATACGGTAACGGTTGGGGCAATCCTTTGGTTTTGGAACCGGAAGGTGCGAAAGTTATCTCCTCCCGGCACGTTCCAGGGATGCACGGCGGATATTGGACAATCGAAGTGATTGTTCCAATTACCGTCACATAGTTAACAACAGTCGAGCCCCAGTGGTTAAACATCTACCACTTGGGGCTCTTTTTAATAATAGTCTTTTAATAATGTGTTTTGATATTTAAAAAAAATTTGAACTTTTTAATTTCTGTTTTTTGTGTTAAATTATTATTAATAGAAAAACCAAAAATAACATAAAATAAAAATATGGACGGAAAAAAAATTATATCAGGAATGCCATCAATGCCTCCAAAAACACCAGAGGCAATGGAGCAACCAAAAGAAATTGAAAGAAAGTTTTTAATTGAAACCTTACCTTACAATTTAGAAGATTATCCTTCTCAAGAAATTATGCAAGGATATATTGCTATTACCGATGATGGTACAGAAGTTCGTTTACGCAAAAAAGGTGATATGTATTTTCAAACAATTAAAAGTGGGAATGGGAAAACAAGAACAGAATCTGAAATTGAAATAACCGAAGAACAATTTAATATACTTTGGAAAACAACAATTGGTAAAAGATTAGAAAAAACGAGATATAAAATTCCTTATGCAGACGGAGTGATTGAGTTAGATATTTATGGCGGAGATTTAGAAGGTCTTGCAACTGCAGAAATAGAATTTTTATCAGAAGAGGAAAGTGATATATTTGTTACTCCACCTTGGTTTAGTGAAGAAGTAACAGAAGACAAAAGATATAAAAATCAAACATTAGTATCTAGGGGTATGCCCGAAGAAAGCTTAGAAATATTAAATATCCCTAGATATAATTTAGAAGAAGGTATTGAGAAAATAGTAGCCCATATTAATGAAAAATTATCCTCCCAAACAGGTCCGGTTTTAATTGAAATTGCCGGGGGTTCGGCTTCTGGCAAAACAAGTGCTGTCTCTCAGAAAATAAAAGAAATTTTTGGTGATGAAGCCATTATTTTTTCAATGGATGATTATTATCGCGGAAAAACATTTATGAATAGCGAAGCAGAAAAAGGGAATAATCTAAATTGGGATCAACCAGAAGCCCTTAATTTAGAGCTATTACAAAAACATTTAAAAATTTTAAAAAGCGGAGAGCAAATTGAAAAACCGATTTATGATATGAAAACTAGCGAACCCATAGATACAGAGATAATACAACCTAACAGAGTTATTATCGTAGAAGGTCTTTTTGCTCTTAATGATATCATCTCAGAAGAGGGTGATATTAAGGTATTTGTTGATATTGGTACGCATGGAAGGATTTTAAGAAGACTTTTGCGGGATATAGAGAGAACGGGTCAAAAGCCTGCTGATATTTTAAGGTATTTTGCTGAGGTAGTAGAGCCAATGCATGAAAAGTATATCCAAAATACGAAAAAGAACGCTAATATCATTGTAGATAATGAATATAGTCCAAAAGTAGAAGCTCAAAAGTCTGGCTTACATGAAATTCAATTAAAATTTAAAATTGAATTAGATGCAGAAACTTTACGCAAGCTTGGCGCAGAAAGGTTAAGCTCAACTACCCAGGTTGATTATTATTACAATCCTAAGGACAGAAATTTGATTGAAACTAATGAGATTTTAAGAATTCGCCAAGAAGGGGATCACAAAATCTTAACTTATAAAGGCCCGATGATGGAATCGGAATATAGGAAAAGACCAAAATTTGAGTTTGAAATTAATGAAGAAACAAATAAAAAATTCTTATCAATTTATGGTGATCAGATAAAAGAAATTAGAAAAGAAAGAACATTATATGAATTAGAGGGGATAATATTTTCCGTAGATTCAGTTATGAAAATAGAAAATGGAGAGGAAATAGATTTAGGTAAATTTATTGAGATTAGATCTACTAATAAAGAAATAAATGATGAAAAAATAAAAGATGTAATATCAAAGCTTGGTCTGTCTTTACCGGATGGTATCAAAGAGTCGTATTTTGAAATGTAATTTATTAATTAAAAAAACAAAAAACATGAATCAAAACAATCTTGTATCTGGAATGCCTCAGATGCCTCAAGAAAGTAAAGAGAGCGAACCAAAAATTGAAAAATTATCAGTCAATGATTTTGCTGAAAAAATTGGGATTCAGCCCGATCAGCAAGGTCGTGTTACTTTTGCTCCGGAGCATGACAGGTTAGCATATGAATACGCTGAGAAATTTGCTCGCGACAATAAAGCAGAAAGAGTTATTATAGATGGTATTGCTTCTCCTGGAGTGATAGCTAGTTTTTT
>CAYNAL010000021.1:0-3283 GCA_964395555.1 uncultured Candidatus Saccharibacteria bacterium | reverse complement strand
TTTCTTGTCCAAGGCACGGTGATAAAAGTTTGGGTAAATTAATTTTAAAATTTTCAATTCTTCTTTCTAAAACATTAAACTTATTTCTTAATTCTTCTTTGGCTTGAGTAATTCTTTGTTTTATCTCTAAAATACCTTTGCCAGAAGGTGCTTTACCCGAGAGAGCTCCTGTTAATTTGTCCTCTGCTTCTATTAATTTCTTTTGAGCATCAAAACAATCATTTTTAAGACCTTGGAAAGCTTCAATATCACCCATGAGTTTGTCCCAAAGAATACCTTTTTTGGGATTCTTTAATCTTTCTCTTTGAACTAATAAGCCTTTTTCTATTCCTTTAATTTTTGTATCATTACCTTCTGCTCGGGCTTGTTCTAAAGCACCCTCCATTTTTGTAATCTGCTCTTTAATAGATTCATCATTTTCTAAAGCTATCTCATGTTTTTTTAATTCTAGTATATATTCTTTTAAAACTGATTTGATGGTATGCGCATAGCTATCAATGGTTTCTTTGATTCTATCTATTGGCGTTCTGATTTTTTCTGAAAAACTGATCTCACTACCCTTAGAAGAAAGATTAAAATAGCTAGTTTCAGAATAATTAAGCCATTCTTCTAAATTAATTCCTTGATTTTCAATCTCTCTCATTATTTCGGGATTGTTCTTGAATGTTTTTAATCCCTCCTGCATTAATTGACGAAATTCTAATGATTCTAGCTCTATATCAGGATTTTGTTCTAATATTTTTTGTTTAGTTAAAAAGAGTTTCTCTATATTTTCTTTAGACATTTCGTCAAATTCAGAATATTTTATAAGAAGTCGTGAACCAAAACGAGGGTTATTCATTATGGCATCAATCAAATAGGGTTTTTCTTTTAATAGATTTATTAAATAATCTGGTTTATTAATAAAACGACACAATCCAATTACCAACTCGCTAGATTTCTCCGCTTGTATCTTAAATGGTGGTGCTAATTGAGATATTTGTTCAATGATACCAACTAACCCTGGGATTTGATCAATTATTTTTTGAGGAGATATGTATAAATTGAACTTGTCTTTTAATTTAATGGCAATATTAACTTGATGCTCACGCAAATGTTTAATAACTACTTGTTCTACTGCTTTTTGGACTATTTCATCTGGTAGATTAAATTCATCTTTGATTTTAATAGCAATATCAATTTGATCATTATGAAGATAATTAATAAATCCTTTCTCAATTCCTTTTTGTACTTCTGGACTAGAGATTATCTCTTCGGATAAAGATAATTTGTATATATCCTTGATTTCTATAGCAGTGTCAATCAAACCACTCTTAAGGTATTCAATATATCCTTGTTTAGCTGCCTCTTGGGCTATTGTTTTGGGTAAATTAAATGCATTTTGGGTTATACTAATGTCATGAACAACATCATCAATAAGATCGTTGCGAAACCATACAATAAACGCTTGTTTAGCTGCTTCTTGAATTATTTCCTTTGGTAGCTTAAATATATTATTAATTTCTATAACATCGTCAAGAGAACGATTATCAAATTTATAAATAAATGCTTGTGCTGCTGCCCGTTGCACTTCAAGACTAAAAATTATTTCATCAGGTAAATTAAATGTCTCGGTAATTTCGATAGCAGAATCAATATATCCACTTTCAAAATAGTTAATGAGTGCTTGTTTGGTTGCTTCTTGGACTATTTTTGGTGGCAGATTAAATGTATTACTAATTTCGAAAGCATTATAAATATAATGACCTCTTAAATAATAAATAATTCCTTGTTTAACTGCTTCTTGAATTATTTCCTTTGGTAGCTTAAATGTATCATTAATTTTAATAGCATCATTAATATTATCGTTTTTAAAACACGTAATGAGCTTTTGCTTTACTATTTCTTGGGCTTCGGGACTAGAAATTATTACTACAGGTAGATCTAATTTATTATCGGCTACAAGAACTTCATTAATATAATTTTTAATAACTTGTTGTTCAGGTGTTAAGATGGTTTCCTTTTTTTCTTTCCCTTTTGAAAGATTAATTTGTTCTGACATAGATTTAGCTTATTACTAATAAGCTCGTATTAATTATATTTTAATATCCTTGTCGTATTAGATTAAAATCTTCCATATCTTTAAAATTATTCTTTTATTACTTCGCGGACAGATAAACTGTAAGTTTCACCGTTATCTAAAGTAAATTTTATGATTTTACCATTTGTTTCTACAGAAACAATTTTACCCTTTTCTATTTCAGATAATCCATCTTTAATTCGTTTTTCATGTAACTCTTTAGCTGTACCAATTTCAGATGGTTCACCAAAATTCAACCCTAAAGGCAGCTCTTCATTGTGAGAAACGCCAACTTCAGTTTTAGCTGGTCCAAATTTACTTGCTGGCTGATAAAAACCAACCCCTGGAATACCTTTATAATGCCTGTATCCAGCAGCAATTGTGTGGGTTAGATAAAGAGGACCACGACCGGAAATTAACACTGGTTTTGCAGGATTAACATCAGGAGGGATAACTTTATCTAAATCTTCTATCTTAAAATCTCCAGCAAGATTAAATTCCACTAAAGTATAATCATCGGTTTCTTTTTTTACCCATGTAAAACCTTCTGGTCCTTGTCCTTCGCCTTGAGGGAGTGGTTCTAGAACCTTGGTTTCACCTTTGGTCATTTTACCTTCTGCGTCTTTTGACATATAGGTTAAATAACCTTCAGCTGGATGCATACCATGTAAAAAGCTAGCTATTACTCCAGGAGAAGCAATGCCATCAATAATAACTCTTTCTGCTTTATTATCGCGAGCAAATTTCTCAGCGTATTCATATGCCAACCTGTCGTGCTCCGGGGCAAAAGTAACACGACCTTGCTGATCAGGCTGAATCCCAATTCTTTCAGCAAAATCATTAACTGATAATTTTGCAATTTTTGGTTCACTCTCTTTGTTTCCTTGAGGCATCTGAGGCATTCCAGATACAAGATTGTTTTGATTCATGTTTTTTGTTTTTTTAATTAATAAATTACATTTCAAAATAAGACTCTTTGATGCCATCTGATAGAGACAGACCAAGCTTTGATATTACATCTTTTATTTTCTCATCATTAATCTCTTTATTAGTAGATCTAATTTCAATAAATTTGCCTAAATCTATCTGTTCACCGTCTTTTATTTTCATAACTGAATCTACGGAAAATATTATCCCCTCTAATTCATATAATGTTCTTTCTTTTCTAATTTCTTTTATCTGATCGCCATAAATTGATAAGAATTTTTTATTTGTTTCTTCATC
>CAYNAL010000020.1:0-3668 GCA_964395555.1 uncultured Candidatus Saccharibacteria bacterium | reverse complement strand
TTAGCTTCTAAACAAACCAGCGCAGAAGAAATTATCAAAACTATCAGCCAAACAGCAGGTACTCTTTTAGAAGATGTAGATCTTTTTGATATCTATGAAGGTAAAAATATACAATCAAATAAAAAAAGTATGGCTTTTCATTTGATTTTTAGAGCATCAGATCATGCTTTAAAATCAGAGGAAATAGACCAAGCCATGAATGCTATTTATAACGCTTTTAAAAAATTAAATATAGAAATAAGATAAAATGGCTGACAAGAAAAAAGAATCGAATTTAAAAAATTCCCAAAATGTTTCCTACGAAGCTAAAGATATTTATGTCTTAGAGGGTCTAGAACCAGTGCGTAAGAGACCGGGCATGTATATCGGTTCCACCGGTGTCTCTGGTTTGCATCATTTGGTTTGGGAAGTAATAGACAATAGCTTGGATGAAGCCATGGCTGGATTTTGCCAAAATATTACCATTAAGATTTTAGAAGGGGAAAAGATTAGCGTAGCTGATGATGGTAGAGGTATTCCAGTAGATATTCATCCTCAAACTAAAAAATCAGCTTTAGAAACAGTTTTGTGTACCTTGCATGCTGGTGGTAAGTTTGGAGGCGAATCATATAAAGTAGCTGGCGGTCTGCATGGCGTAGGTGTTTCTGTAGTTAATGCTTTGTCTACCAATTTAAGAGCAGAAGTTTGTCGCCAAGGCTCTTTGTATTTTCAAGAGTATAAATATGGTAAACCCGTAAATAAAGTAAAAAAAGCAGGTTCTTGTCATCAAACAGGTACTACCATCTCTTTTGAACCAGATCCTCAAATTTTTAGTGAAATAAATTTTGATTTTAAAACTATCATTGATCATTTAAGAGAACAAGCCTATTTAACTCCCAACGTGGTTATCAGAGCGTACGATGAAAGAAAAGAAGCTAACTGTCCTAGTTATACTTTTCATTTTGAAGGAGGTATTACTACTTATGTTAAATATCTAACTCGTAATGATGTTATTGTTCAAAAAAATGTTTTTTATGTTAACCAAGAATTAGATGATTATCAGGTAGAGGTAGCTTTAAGATATATTCAGGATATAGAAACATTAGAATTGAGTTTTGCTAATAATATCAGAACAATAGAAGGTGGTATGCATTTAACTGGTTTTCGTTCCGCCTTAACCCGTACTTTAAATGATTATGCCCGCAGTGAAGGATTAATTAAAGAAGATAGTTTGTCTTTAACTGGAGACGATGTGCGAGAAGGTTTGGTATCTATTGTTAGTGTAAAATTAAGAGAGCCTCAATTTGAAGGTCAGACTAAAGCTAAATTAGGTAATCCAGAAGCCAGAACTAAGGTAGAACAAGTGGTTGCTGAATCATTTAAAGAATTTTTAGAAAAAAATAAAGAAGATGCTAAACATATCATTGAAAAAGGTTTACTTTCTGCTCGTGCTCGTAAAGCAGCTAAAACTGCCAGAGAAAATGTTTTACGCAAAGGTGCTTTAGAAGGATCAGCCTTACCTGGTAAATTAGCAGATTGTATTTCTAGAAAAAGTGAAGAATCAGAATTGTTTATTGTTGAGGGAGAAAGCGCCGGAGGTTGTTTTTCTGGAGATACAAAAATAGCTTTAACTGATGGTAGAAATATTACCTTTAAAGAATTAGTAGCTGAACATGAAGAAGGCAAGAAAAATTATTGTTATACCATTAAGGAAGATGGGAATATAGGCGTTGGTTTAATTGAAAATCCTAGAATCACTAAAAAAGTAGCACCAGTTATTAAGGTTGTTTTAGATAATAACGAAGAAATTATTTGCACGCCTGATCATCTTTTTATGCAGAAAGAAGGGGAATATAAACAGGCTAAAGATTTAGAGACTTCTGATTTATTAAATGGATATAAATTAGAAGAAAGTGTTATACATTACAATCACAAAATAATCAAAATACTTCCTTTAGAAGAAAAAATAGATGTTTATGATTTAGAAGTATCAGGTACTCATAATTTTGCGTTGGCAGCTGGGATTTTTGTTCACAATAGCGCAAAGCAAGGTAGAGACAGACAATTTCAAGCTATTCTACCTTTACGTGGTAAAATTTTAAATATTGAAAAAGCACGTATGGATAGGATGATGGCTTCAGAAGCTATTAGAGATTTGATTGTAGCTTTGGGTGTAGCTCTTTCTTCGGATGAATCTGGTTTAGCAAAATTAAGATATGGAAAAATTATTATCATGGCTGATGCTGATAGCGATGGTGCTCATATTCGTACTTTGCTTTTAACTTTGTTTTATAGATATTACCAAGCTTTAGTAGAAGCTGGACATATTTTTATTGCTCAGCCACCTTTGTATCGTATTCAAAAAGGTAAAGAAGTACATTTTGTATATACCGAGCAGGAAAAAGAAATTATTTTGAAAAAAATAACAGGCAAATCTGTTAAAGAAGAAACACCAAAAGATGTTAAAAAATTAAAATTACAGATGGAATCCGATGGTGATGCGGAATTTGGTATTGAACAAGAAAAACCTCAAACAGAAGAAACAGATTTAAAAGGTATTGGTATTCAACGTTACAAAGGTTTAGGAGAAATGAATGCTATTCAGCTTTGGGATACCACCATGGATCCTCAGAATCGTGTTTTAAAGCAAATTCAAGTAGTAGATGCTCAAGAAGCAGATCATCTTTTCGATGTTTTGATGGGAGACGAAGTTTTACCTCGCAAAAAATTCATTGAAGCCTACGCATCCAAAGTGAAAAATCTGGATGTTTAATTTTGATTAAAAATAAAAAATCTGGAGCTATCTTTAGAAGATACTCCAGAGTGTCATCACATTGTCAGCATAGCAAATCTTTATTATAGTTGTCAACGTTATAGACTGGATGTCTATTTTTTATTTTGAGCAATAATTGACAAAAATTATTAATATCTGCTACAATCGGGGTGTTTTTATGCTACATAAATTTAAAAAAGGTAGAGTATATGTTTTTATAGATGCCGAGAATGTGTTTTACTCCCAGCGAACTTTGGGTTGGAAGATTTCATATCAAAGATTAATGCAATATTTTGTAAAAGAATGTAGCGATGATGTTAAGTGTTTTTTGTATAAAGGTGTAGATGAATTTAATATCAAGCAAAAGAGATTTTTAGATATGTTGGATATAAATGGTTATATTGTCAGAACGAAAACAGTAAAGAGAATAAAAGATAGAGGTGGAAAGGTGGAGTGGAAGGGTAATTTGGATATGGAGCTTGCTTTTGAAATGGATGACACCAAAGACAAATACGACACTGCTGTATTGATTTCAGGAGATAGCGACTTTTCTGTTCCTATTGATAGGATTAAAAAAGCAGGCAAACAAATCATTGTAATGTCTACAAGGGGCCATATTTCAAAAGAATTATTAGAAAGGGCTAAATTTATTGATTTACGTAAGATTAAAGAAGAAATAAGCCAAAAATAAAAAATCTGGAGCTATCCCGAAAGATACTCCAGAGTGTCATCACATTGTCAGTATAGCAAATCTTTATTAGTTGTCAATAGAATAGATAATTACATCTAAGGTAAAGAATCTGGGTGTTTAATTTTGTAACTCTTTAAGAAATAGATCTTTTAAGATTTGAGGATCAGCTGCTCCTTTGGTTTTAGCCATGGCTTGACCTATCAAAAATTGTAAAGAATTCATTTT
>CAYNAL010000019.1:0-4373 GCA_964395555.1 uncultured Candidatus Saccharibacteria bacterium | reverse complement strand
ACGGCCATCAGTACCTAAAATTAAATTTCCCATAATAATATCTTGAGGTTCTTGATGATAGTAAGATTGCAAAGTACGACCAGCTAATAAATTAAAACGCTGATCTGTGCCACCTATTTCCACATCTGCTTTTATCATCACGCTATCATATCCCTGCATTAAAGGATAAAGCAATTCTCGCAGAGATACTCGTTTACCTTCATCATAACGTTTTTTAATATTTTCTCTAGCCATAAATTCAGATAAAGAAAATTGGTCAGCTTGCGGTCCTATCTCCTTATATCCTAATTTATTCAACCATTGTGAATTATATCTTACTTCTAATTTGTTTTTATCTAATATCTTAGAAGCTTGTTCAATATATGTCTGCATATTTTTTTTAACTGTTTCTAAAGGCAACATGGGTCTTTCTGCAGATTTGTCAGAAGTATCCCCCACTAAAGCAGTGGCATCACCTACAATAAAAATTACCTTGTGCCCTAAATTTTGAAAATCTCTTAATTTTAAAAGTGTTACCGCTCTGCCTAAATGAATATTAGGGCTAGTAGGATCTATCCCTAATTTAACAATCAATTGTTTACCAGAATTTAATCTTTCCACTAAATGTTTAGCATCAATAACTTCATTCACTCCCCTGGTGATTATTTCTTGTATAAGATCTTTGTTTTTTGAAATAGACATATTTTTTTATAAATTACTGGTGGGCGTATCCCGGCTCGAACGGGAGGCCTTACGGATGTGAACCGTACGCTCTAACCAGCTGAGCTATACGCCCCTGTTTATATTTAATATTATACAATATTTTACAAAAAGACAAAAGACAAATTTATCTATAACTTATATAAAAGTCTCAAAAGTTGTATAATTAAAATAAATA
This sequence comes from uncultured Candidatus Saccharibacteria bacterium, assembly GCA_964395555.1. GTDB lineage: Bacteria > Patescibacteriota > Minisyncoccia > UBA6257 > JAPLYJ01 > JAPLYJ01. The sequence goes on along the minus strand of CAYNAL010000019.1, from coordinate 3,496 downwards.
ATCCCTAACAAAATAAATATGTTTTTCGAGTTTAAAGTATCAAAATTAGCTAATTTGTATTTCTTTGTTTCTAATCTTAGTGCTTGGTCTCCTTATACGTACAAAAAAGATTACAGTGATTTTTGGGTAGAAAAAACAGGTCCACTTACCAAACAAGAAACAGAAGCTTTAACAAATTTTAAAGAACTACATCTAAAATATCCCTATGGGCATTCTTATTTGGGTAATTTATTTACAAGAAAAGAAGATGATTTATTAAAAATTGTCCAAACATTACCTTTAATTGACCAAAAAATTATTATACAAACTTTTAAATTATTAGAAACAAGATTTGAAAAAATTTGGAATATTGAAAAACCACTTCTAAAAGATTGGGGAATATTGTTAGAAAAATATTTTGCAGATCTAAATCTCAAACAGATTTTTGAAATCTTAGAGATTCTATACGATATTAAAATAGATTATTCTCAATCAATAGAAGTATTTATTTTATTTTCGACTCCAGATAGAACTGGTGGAGAAGCAAGTAATGGACCCCATAAATTAACATTAAAAATTTCCAGATACGATAAAAATAAAGTTTCTCACGCAGTAGGAATCATTCTGCATGAAATCATTCACTTAATTTTTGAGAAAAAGACTTTTTTCCCAATGATATTTCAAAATGTGAAAGATATTGATAAACAAGTTCATTTAGTAAAAGAGATTACCGCCTCTTCTTTGTTCCCTAAAGGAATACTTGGACATCTTTTCTTAAACAATTCCGTAACCACTCAACTTTTACTGCAAATAGATCAGCAACAATCAAAACTATGTATAGAACTTATGGAGAAATATATTAACAATCGAAACAAGTTGGACAATGATTACATTAAACAAATAATTAAAATATTATTAAAAAAAGACCCCTCTAGTTTATAAAATTTATAATTTATACACGTAGAGAGGTCTTTTGCAATTTTGTTTAATTGGACCAAGGCAAATCCAAGTCCGACCAATCTGGACCATCGTCCCATTCATCCCAGTTGTCCCAATCTAGAGTAGACAAGGCTTGATCATTAACGGGGGCGCATTCATAACGAGCAATAGCGCCTTCTAAAGCTAAACATATGGTAGGCATTTCATTTACCTCCTTTCTCAATAGATTTAATCTTTTCACGTAGAAAACTAAAAATTTCTCTACGCGTTGCACAATAATAATATTCTCCTGATAATCCTCCTATACGATGTTGCGAACAGCCATTATGACACGCATTAAACCAAGAACATTTTAAACAACTAGCAGGATAATCAGTTATTGCTTTTTTGTAATCACAATGTTTATTTTTATTAAAGATCTTTTTTATGCTTTCTTTACCAATATTGCCAAGACGAAATTCTTCTGAACAAGAAAATCTATCGCATGGATATACATTACCATCAAAATCCACACAAAGATAACTAGAACAAGTACCATTAAATATGCAAAGTTTTGCACGTTTACCTAATACCCCAGCAACAAAGTTATCTATCTCGCGGATACTTAGATTTTTATTATTCCTAACTATCCATAACTCTATGAGTGTCTTTAAGAAATAAGTTAACTCTTGTGGTTCTAAATATTCAGCGGATAAAATATTGTTTTTTTCGTATATATCAAAAATAGGATTTATTCCCCAATTATTGATACTTAGATCATCTACAAAAAAACTGAAGTCTTTTAGTATACTTATCAAATTCTTTTTGCTTATCGCCTGAATAAAACCCAAAGGAACCTCATAAGATCTAAGCATTTTAATACCACGTATGGTATTTGCAAATGATCCTTTGCCATTAGAATACTTTCTAAATTTGTTATGTGTTTCTTCGCAACCGTCCAAACTTACTCCTACTCTAAAGTTATGACTTTTAAAAAATTGTGCCCAATCGTCATTTATAAGAGTCGCGTTTGTTTGAACAGAATTTTTAATCACCATTTCAGATCGATTATGTCTTTTTTGAAGTTTTATTATTTCTTCAAAAAAATCTAATCCAGCTAATAATGGTTCTCCTCCGTGCCAAATAAATAATGCCGTTTTTTCAGAAAAATCTAATACGTCCTTAATTAATTTATTAAGTATGTTCAAACTCATGACTGTTGCTGTTGACTGATTCGTTTCCCGATAAAAACAATAATTACATCTTAAATTGCAAGAATTACCAACTATTTTGGCTATTATAGTTATCATTTGTCTCCTCCTTTTAGGATTATTCTTAAATATGTAAAACAATAACCTTGATATTATCGTTGTTAGTATTGTCAATGAACTTTATAATATAACACAGAAATATTGTTTTATTGCTGCGTCTTCGATTATTTATATTATCAACTACAAATGATTTTGTCAAGGTTTATCTTTTTATCGATTGAATCAAATTTTAAAATCAGTTTAATATCAATTTTGATAATTTCGACAAGTCTTTTTTATTGATTATTTTAAATTATATGAAAATAAACATATTACTCCACCTGCCTTCCAAACACAAAAAATGGACACTTTCGTGTCCTCTTTTTGGGGTACAGATCATTTCGCTGGATTTTAATCAAATCTACCTTATTTTATTTCTATAGCAGCACCAGCTTCTTCCAATTTCTTTTTCATCTCTTCGGCGTCTTTTTGAGGGATATTCTCTTTAACAGGTTTTGGTGCACTATCTACTAAATCTTTAGCTTCTTTTAAACCTAAACCAGTTAATTCACGTAAAGCTTTGATTACTTGAATCTTAGCCTGACCGCCGTCTTTTAAAACTACTGTAAAGGCAGTCTTCTCTTCAGCAGGACCTCCTTCAGCGGCTCCACCAGCTGCAGGACCCGCAACCATCTGAGGCATGGCTGAAACACCAAACTTTTCCTCTAAAACTTTGACTAATTCAGACAACTCTAAAACAGTTAAACCTTCTATCTGACTCACGATGTCTTCATACTTACTAGGTACTTTTTTTTCTTCAGACATATTTTTTTTATTATTTAATTTATTTTTTAGTTTTGATAGCTTCTAAAACGTAGACTATTTTGTTAATTTGACTCTGCCAAATCCAAACAAAATTTCTTAAAGGAGAAGATATACCTCCTACCACACGACCTAAAAGAATTTCTCTGGTAGGTAATTTTGCTAATGTTATTACTTCTTCTTTGGTAATAAATTTGTTATCTATCACTCCACCTAAAACTGAAACCTTGTCATTTCTAGCAGCAAAAGCCCATAAAGCTTTAGCTGCAGCTAAGATATCCCCTTTTGATATTAACATTAACAAAGATCCATCAAAATTACGCACGTCTTTCATATTAAAATCTTTTTGAGACAAAGCCAAATTAGCTAAAGTTTTTTTCACCACTTGTACTTTAGTTTGAGATTCTTTTAACTTGGGTTTTAAAGCATTTAAATGGTTCATGGTTAAGCCATGAAAACCCAAAAAGTATATGCCCTTAGCACCATCTAACTCTTGTGATAAATCTTTTACAATATCGGTTTTTTGT
>CAYNAL010000018.1:0-26474 GCA_964395555.1 uncultured Candidatus Saccharibacteria bacterium | reverse complement strand
TTTTTTATTACAAATGTGCCGAGAGCGGGATTCGAACCCGCAAACCTTGTAAGGTACTGGCACCTGAAGCCAGCGCGTCTACCAATTTCGCCACCTCGGCTTCTATTTAAAAACCCTTTTAGTATATAAATACCATTGGCTGATGTCTGACAATCTTTCAGAAGGATAGTTGGCTATTTTGATACTATTACCTTTAAGTGTTGATGAATTTGCGTAGAGATAGTATGGATTGTACAGAAAAACAGCTGGGCTATCACTTAAAAGAATATCTTGGATTTTAGTTAAGTTAGTTAACCTAGTATCTTGATTAGATGTCTGTCTAGTTTCTTCTAATAAGGCATCTAAGGAAACATTGCCATAGAGAGATAAATTTAAACCAGGGTCATTTCTTTGAGAGGAATGCCAGAAAGCAAACAAATCAGGATCTACACCTAACATATTACCGAATAAGACTGATTCATAATTCCTTTCTTTGAGATAATCTTTTTCTAAATCACGTAAAGCTAAGCTTCCCCATTCTACTTTGACACCTAATTTTTGCCAACTACTTTTAATTAATTCTGCCACTTGTTCTAATTGTTTGTTTTTAGGTAAAACTAATTTTAATGTTAACTCTGTCTCTGTTTTTTCTTTTGAATATGTTTTTTCTCTGGTACCATCTTGGTCACTATCTACCCAGCCACTTTTTTCTAATAAAGCTAAGCTAGCATTAAGATCATAATTATTTTTGTTTAATTCTTCGCTGTAACCTATAAAACCAGAAGATATAGGTGTGTTAAGGGGGTTAGCTTGCCCAAAAAGAACTTGGCTGATAATGAGATTTTTGTCTATGGCTGAAGATAAAGCTTGACGAACGTTTTTATCAGATAAAACTCTATTTTTGTTAGCATTGAAAAATACAGCATAATATCTAGGCAAAGAAATTTGTTCTACTTTCCAACCTAATTTTTTAGCTAAAGCAGGATATTTATCTACGGGTAAATCAGTTAAGCTATCTATATTTTTTTTCAATAAAGCCTCTACACCTTTATCAAAATCATCGTAAAAATTAAAAGTAATATCTTGGATATAAGGAGGACCGGCATAATAATGAGAGTTAGCTTGAAAAGTGTAACTTAAAATTTGTCCGCTAGCATCTTTTTGGAATTTTTCAAAAAGATATGGTCCAGTACCGATAGGTTTTAAGTTATAGTCAGCCAAAACAAAGCTCCTAGGAGAAACATTCTGCCAGATATGCTTGGGCATGATTTTAAGAGTGAGATTTTGCAAAAATGGTTCGTAGGGATTTTTTAAAGAAAATCTGACTATGCTATCAGACACTTTTTCCGCAATAACACCTTGCCAGTTGTATTTTAAAGGACTTTGATATTCAGCATCTTGGATAGCTTCAATAGTAAAGATAACATCGTCAGCTGTAAAAGTTTCTCCGTCGTGCCATAAGACATCGTCTTTGAGGTAGATAGTATAGATTTTACCATCTGGACTAATTTCAGATTTTTCAGCTAGATCATATGAGAGCTTGCCATCAGAGCTCATTTTAAATAAACCATTATAAATAAGTTCGGACAAATCTCTGTCAATATCATTGTCTTGGATTAAAATAGGGTTAATGAAATGAGGACTACCTACCGTACCTATTCTCCAAGAGCCTCCTTGTTTAGGAACAGCAACTGTAATTTTAGAAATACCATTTGATATTAAAAAAATTAAACCAATAAGAAATAGACCAGTTAAAATTAAGGCTGTTCTTTTTTCAGCCAAAGTGAACTTTTGCCAAATATTACGTAAGCGAGCAAAAAACATTTAAAAATTTAAAAACTATAAAGGTAAATTTTTGAGATAGAGAAAAGACAAAGCTAAAACCACAAAAATTACGCTTAATGCTATGGTAGCACCGAAGATGGTTTTTTCTAAACCTCTGCGTGTACCGTAGAATTGACCACCACCTCCGCCAAAAGCAGAACTAAGTCCTCCTCCTCTTTGTTGAATTAGAATAAGACCAATAAGTATAATACCTATTACAATTTGTGCTATTTCTAATATTTTAATCATGTTTATTAATTTTAAAAAAAGTATGAATTATAGAACTAATAATGCTGATAACGAAAGTGGCAATAATTAAACTGGAAGTTTGGCTGATGTTTATTATCCCTGGGAAAGCTGCCATAGAGGCTTTTAAAATCAAAACATTGATAACTAAGCTTAGAAGTCCCAGAGTTAACCAGATCAAAGGTTTTAAGAAGAACTGGACAAGAGGTTTGATGGTGGCGCTGATTAGAGCTAAAACAAAGCTTAATTCTAAAAGAGGAATGATCCCACCATTTAATTCAAAGCCTTTCAGATATAGGCTACAGAGGTAAAGCGCTAAGGCGCAACCAGCTGTTAAAATGCAGATTTTCAATAAAAGCTTTAACATTTACATATATTACTGTTTTAATGAGAAAAAGCAAGCCTAATTAATTAGTGACCCCTACTATGGGTAATAAGTTGTGTCCGTTCATTTGGGTAGGTATGGGAATATCAAAAATTTTTAAAATAGTAGGAGCAATATCACTGATGACTCCGCCAACGCTTCTTTCTTGATTGTTCACCATTTCTGGTGATCGAGGATTAGCTAACTTAAATTGATCATGGATTAAATAGAAAGGCACAGGACTAATATCGTGCTGAGTTTGAGGTCGCCCTGTAAATGGATCCATCATTTTTTCTACATTGCCATGATCAGCGGTAATAATTAGAATAACATCGTTTTTTTGACAGGCTGCCATAACTTTACCTATTTCTCCGTCTAAAAATTCAGCACAGCTGATAGCAGCATCAAAATTACCAGTATGACCAATTAAATCAGCATTAGCATAATTAACAAAAATGAAATCATATATTTTTTCATCCATGGCTTGGCAAAGACGTTCGGTAATCACCGGTGCCATGAGTTCAATATTTTCTTCGTGATGTAAAGTTTTTGCTGAAGGCACAATGACCCAATATTCTCCAGAATATGGTTTTTCTTTTAAACCATTAAAAAAATATGTAGCATGAGCGTATTTTGCAGATTCAGCTAAATGTAGTTGTCTCTTACCATTTTCAGAAAGTACTTGTGACAAAGAATGTTCTACTATTTGTTTGGGAAAAGCTACAGGAATGCTGTTAGCAGGGTCTATCTCAGTCATAGAGGAAATATATAGGTTAGCGGGTTTTAAGGCTGGGAATTTATTAAAATCATTTTTAATAAAAGGCTCTAAGATTTGTTTGATGCCATCTTCTCTAAAATTAAAGAAAAACACAGAATCATTTTCTTTGATAGTACCCCAATTTTTGTCTTGACCTTCTTCTACAATTAAAACTGGTTCAATAAATTCGTCAGTTATTTCTTTTTTATAGCTATCTATCAAATATTGTTCTGGGTCAGAAACAATAGCTCCCTCTCCTTTGATAGCTAAATTCCAAAATCTTTGTAATCGTCCCCAGTTTTCTTCGTGGTCCATACCATAGAAACGACCGCAAAGACTAGCAACTTTACCTACACCCCTGTTTTTAAGATCTGTTTGTAGTTTTTTAATGAGTTCCAAGCCATCATTAGGAGGTGCGTCTCTGCCATCAGTAAAAAGATGTAAACGGAGATTTTTAATATTGTTTTTTTTAGCAGCATCTATCAAAGCTACGATATGGTTGTAAGCGCTGTGAACATTACCACTAGTTAGCAGTCCAATAATGTGGCAAGCGGTATTTTTTTCTTTAGCTTTTTGAAATATGGAACTAATAGCAGGATTGGTAAAAAAAGAACCATCGTCAATAGCCATGTTAATTCTAGGATAATATTGGTAAATAATTCTGCCTGCACCAATAGCTAAATGGCCAACTTCGCTGTTGCCTTCCTCTTGCCAAGGTAAGCCAATGGCAATACCAGAAGCTTGTAAGCTGGTAAAAGGATAATAAGATTTGATTTCATCAATATGAGGTAATTTAGCTTGAGCAATAGGATTAGACATATTTTTTTCACCTATACCCCAGCCATCCAAAAGTAATAAACAGATTTTTTTAGAATTCATTTTTAAAAATATTTTATCTGCGTAGTATTCTATAACATTTTTTTGTTTTTGACAAAGATTTACCAATCATATATATTGGAAGTGTTAGTAATGTCGATTATTATAGTCTAGAATTATCAACCTAAACATTAGAACGCTGTTTTGCAAGCAGATTTTATAATTTGATGAACAAATTGGCGTTCGCCAACAAAAAATATGACAGGAAACACCATAATAGTTGGCTTGGTTTTAAGCGCTGTTGGATTTTTCTTAGGATATCTTATCCGCCAGCAGATAGCTAAAAGTCAATCCAATTCGATCGAAGCTAAGCTCACTTTGAAGATTCAGCAATCTAAAGATGAAGCAAAAGAAATCATCTTGGATGCCAAGGATAAGTCAGTAAGATTGCTAGAAGAGATTAAAATTGAAGAAAAAAAAAGAAAAGAGCTTTTAGACAAAAATGAAGAGAGAATTTTGCATAGAGAAGAGCTCATGGATAAGAGGCATATAGAATTAGATAGTCGTAGTAAGGATTTAGAAGCAGCTGTAGAAAAGGTTAAAGCTTTTAAATTAGACTTAGATAAAATGCGTCAAAGCGAGAATGAGAGTTTAGAGAAAATTGCTCATTTAAGTCAAGATGAAGCCAAAGAAGAATTGTTAAAAAGAATAGAAAGTAATAGTAAAGAAGATTTAACTCAATCTTTAAAAAAATTAGAAGGTGTCAGGCGTGCAGAATTAGAAAAAAAGGCTCAAGAGATTATGAGCTCTGTTATGCAACGTTACGCTCGTTCTAATATTAGCGAAATGACTACTTCTACTGTAGTTTTACCTTCAGAAGATTTAAAAGGAAAAATTATTGGTAGAGAAGGTAGAAATATTAGACATTTTGAAAAATTAACAGGCGTAGAAGTCATCATTGATGAAGCACCTGAGGCTATTTCACTTTCATCTTTTGATCCTGTTAGAAGAGAGATAGCTAAATTAGCTTTAGAGAAATTAATTGTAGATGGCCGCATTCAGCCAGCACGTATTGAAGATAAGATATTAGAAGCTCAAAAAGAAATCAAGGAAAGGACTGAAAAGGCAGGAGAAGAAGCTGTTTATGAGATAGGGGCTTTAAATTTACCTCCAGAAATAGTATATCTTTTAGGACGTTTAGCATATCGTACTAGCTATGGGCAAAATGTCTTGCTTCATTCTATAGAAGTAGCTACTTTTAGTCGTATGTTAGCTGCTGAATTAGGTGCTAATGTAGATATAGCTAAAACAGCTGGTTTGTTACATGATATTGGTAAAGCCGTAGATCATGAGATAGAAGGAGCACATTTAGAATTAGGTATTAAGATTTTGCAGAAATACAATATCAGACCCGAGATTATCAAAGGTATGCAATCTCATCATGAAGATTTTCCTACTGAATCTATAGAAGCTGCTATTGTAAATACCGCAGATGCTTTGTCAGCAGCTAGACCAGGAGCGCGTAGAGAAACTTTAGAAAAATATATTAAACGATTAACAGATTTAGAAAGAATTGCTACATCTTTTGAAGGTGTAGAAAAAGCCTATGCTATTCAAGCAGGCAGGGAATTGCGTATCTTTGTTTTCCCAGACAAGATTGATGACTTAGGTGCCATGAAATTAGCTAGAGATACAGCTAATAAGATAGAAGCGGAAGTTAACTATGCCGGAGAAATTAAAGTTATGGTTATTAGAGAAACCAGGGTGATAGAGTTTGCCAAATAATTGTGGATTACAAGTTTGCTTTATTTAAGCCAGATTTGGTATAATAGGTAATAAATAAACATTAAAACCCTGAGTTTTAAAGGTCGAGATCAGGGTAAAAAACAAAATTAACTTTAATATATTTAATAATATGACCAAAGAAAACTTAGCAGAAATTGTGGTAGCTAAGCTAGAATGCTCCAAGAAAGATGCTGCTGAATTAATTAATGAAATTTTTGATGGTATAGCTAAAACCTTGTCTCGCGAAGAAGATGTTACAGTAACAGGTTTTGGTACCTTTACTGTTAAGAGAAGATCTGCTCGTATGGGTGTTAATCCTAGAACCGGAGAAAAGATTAGTATTGCTGCTACCAAAGTGCCTAAATTCAAAGCAGGCAAAGGATTAAAGGATGCAGTAAAATAGATTTAAATACATTGGTTTTCAAAAACTCTGCAAATTGCAGAGTTTTTGTTTTCCTTATTCTGTTTTAGTATCGTCTTTCTGTTTTTCAGCTAAACTTAATATGATATGCCTTGATTTTCTATCTAAGGAAATAATGGTGAATGGATATGTTTGGTCTATAACCAATTCATCTGTTTTTTCAACAGAATGAGGATGTTTGTAGATACCAATGATATCAGGTTCCAATTCTACTAAATATCCAAAATTACCTTGATGGGCTACCTTACCTGGATAGGCTTCTCCTACTTGGTATTTTTTCTCTATTTCTTCCCAAGGATCAAGTTTTAAGGTTTTGAGAGACAAGGAAACACGATTGTTATCCATGCTGATAATTTGAGCTTTAATGCTTTCTCCTTCTTTAATAAATTCAGAAGGGTTAGCCACTAATTTATAATCAAATTCGGAAATATGAACAAGGCCATCTATAGATGGGTCTCCAAATTTTACAAAAGCCCCAAAATCTGTAATTTTAGAAACAACACAATCAACAATATCGTTTATTTTGTATTGTGCAATCAAATCTTTGATGTCTCCGTATTCAGCTGCTTTTTCTGAAAGAATTAATTTTTGACTATTGGGTTCCACATCGAGAATTTTTACTTTAAATTCTTGACCTATCAATTTTTTTAATTCTTCAGCTACGCGTTCTTTTTCTCCGCCTTCTACTTTAGGATAATGATTACTGGTTAATTGTGAAGCAGGTAAAAAACCTTTTAATCCTAAAACTTCAGCCATGAGTCCACCGGAATTAGAATCTACGATTTTAACACTGGTAATCTCATTGTTTTTGGCCATTTCTTTTAAGATTTGCCAATTTTTTTCTTTGCTGATGTCTTTTAAAGACAATTCAACAAAACCGTCATCATTTTCGTCTTCGTTAACTCTAGCAGAAACAAGATCTCCTGGTTTCAAGTCTTTTATGGTATCTTTGGCTTTAAAATATTCTTCACCACGTACGATACCCGTACCTAAAATCCCGAGATCTACAAAAAGGCAACGGTTCTTTTTTTCTAAGACCGCACCTTCTACCAGCTCGCCAGGCTTTTGCCGGCTCTGGGCACTAAACAAATTGTTAGTTTTTTTAAACATAGTGCCGGAGGAGTGAATCGGACACTCGACGCAATGCTCTTCAGGCATTCGCTCTACCACTGAGCTACTCCGGCCAATATGGCTTAAAATTTAGATTGTGTTTATTCTAACCATAATTTGAAAAAAATTCAAGATTATGGAGCAAATGTGGGCGCATCCCGATTCGGACGGGAGGCCTTCTGCGTGTAAAGCAGACGCTCTAACCAGCTGAGCTATGCGCCCGTAAAATTAAATCTAGCATTTCTTTATCAAATAGTAAATCTAAGAGTGTAGAAAAGATTTTATTTTTTTGCGACCATGGTAAAAGAAGGTAGTTATTTTATCAATAGTGAGAATGTATGATTCAGAATAATTTAAATATTTACCACCATATCTTTTTTTGTAATCTGTTACCTTTGAATAATCTTTATATATATGAGGATAACCAGGGTTATAAACACCGCCAAACGAATATGATGTACATTTTTTTTCTTGAGCAGTTAAAATAGTTTTCCATTGAGCTAAATATGTGAGGTTTAATTGTCTATATTTATCAGACGAAGCTCCAAAAACCCAGTTAGCTACATTTCCAAAATAAAAAATAACATTGATAGCTAAAATTTCATTTTCGTATTTAGTGATAAAGAGTTCCAGATCAAGGTTAGCTTCATTTTTGAAAAGTGATTCATAATATAGATATGGATGCAAAGAAAATTTGCCTCTTTTACTAGTTTCTAACATTAACTTATAAAAAACATCTAAATAATTAAAAATTTCTTTACCTAAGATCTTTTCCACAATAATACCTTTGTGTTCTGCTTGTTTGATGTAATATCTATTGTGGGGACGCATTTGGGACAATAATTCATCTGGGGATTGTTTTAAATCAAGAATCCATTCAAATCTAGGTTGAAAATACGAAGAACGATAACTTTCTAAAGGAGCCTTCTGCCATTGTTTGTGTTTTAAAAAATCAATGTTTTGTGGCCAAGGATCAATTCTGATAAACATGACCTTCTCTCGCTTACCTATTTTTTCTATTTCAGAAAGTAAAAAGATTTCTTGGTCTAAAGACAAAGACTCTTTGATAATAGGGCCATGGGGGATATACAGATATTTTTGATGATAGGGTAAAGGACAAATAACTATTTGGCAGCTAGCTAAAATTTTGTTTTCTTTTTTAAGCTGGTAGTGAGCAATAGTTCTACCCATTTGTTTTTGCCAATCTCCATATCCCCAAGATTGTACTAAGGGAGGAAAATCAATAGCTTCAACATATGTATCGTAAGATGTTTTATCAGCTATAGATATAAATTTTAAATTGTTTTCTTCTAAATTCATAAGGTATGGTTAACGGTTATATTTTTTTAAAATAATTAAGCCTTAAAATTAGATGATTTGCGGTATCTTTCAGTAATTTCATGTTTCCAATGATTCTTGCCCATTAATAAAATTTTAACAAATTTTTTCTTTGGCGGCAAATTATGATAATAAAAATTGGCTCATTTTAAGCCAATTTGTAAGAGAGAAGGGGGTTGAATTTCAACCCCCTTCCATCCATTGTTTAGAGGTTTACGATTTGGCTCGTCTCTATGACGGGCTTCCCTTCTGCGTAGAGGACGATGTGCCCTCTATCGTTGAATGTTATGCAGTCCCCTTCCCATGTCCCTGCATCTATTGTCGAGGATCGCCCTGATAGCAGGGCTATTTTTGTAAGTTTGTATCTTCCTGGGGATAAGGACTGAATTTGATAAACAGAAGTTCTGCTCATCAACATCATATATCGTGCCTCCTTTCTTTTTTAATATCTAACCTTAACATATATTAACTATATTTGTCAAGAGTTGGTAAGGTAAAACGAATATTTATTTAAAATAACTATAAAAGAAATTAAAATAGCAATGATTTGGGTAATCAAACCTACAAATCTATATTTAAATGGTAGTTGCCATTTATTTTTGTGATGAGCCCAACTATGGCAGGCATGGATTTGCTTGAAAAAAGGTAGAAGCCTTAATTTGTAGCTCCAGAAAGGAGAATTATCTATTACATCTATCAAGATAGCCCCCATAGCACCTAAAATAATATTTAGAGCAATAGCTTTTTCTGCTAAATTAGCTAAAAATAATATTAATATTGATCCCAGGATAACATCAGAAAAAATGATTAAATAATTTTTTAATTTTTCTTTTCTTTCTTTTTTATCAAAGCTACCTAAGTCCCAGTGAGGTAAAGCGTCAGCTGCTAAATGGCTTACAATGCCTAATCCTAAAGCCAGAAATGGATTTTCAACACAGGAACCAATGGCAGCACCAATAAATAGATGGGCAGTAGCAATCATATTTTTGTATTATATCAAAAAAAGAGCATTTGCGTTAGAGATACCTGATTATTATCCAATAATTTGAGCGACCCCAATTGATAATAATACAATGATAAAAGCGATTACTTTTTTCCGCTGCAAAGGCTCTTTTAGAATAAGAACAGAGGCGATATATACAAGTAATGGTTGGATAGAAAATATTAAAATTGTGTAAATAATTCCTGAATGTTGGTAGCTGAAATAGAATAATATCCAAGCAATGGAAGTCATAATACTAGTAAAGAGTAAAAGTAAAAATGTTTTTAATGAAATTTTATTAGCATATTTAGAGAATAACAAGCCAAAAATCAAAGCCATAGTACCAGAACGGACTAATTCGAGGGATATAGGATTCCAGCTTGTGAGAAGTACTTTTGAAATAAGGGCGCCAATAGAGGCAGCTGATAAAGACCAGATAAGAAAAGGCAAAGTATGTTTTGCAATTTTAAAATGATTACGATCCCAATGGGACCAGATAACTGCAGCAGAAGCAATAAATGCGGGGATAATTACAGCAAAATTTCGTTCATCTGAGAAAATAAGACTCGAAAAAATAATGATGGGGATATAGTGTAGGAGATCAATCGTTTGAATTTCTCCCAAATGATCATCGTCAAGCGCGCGATAAAAGATAAGATTAGTAATAATACTTATTCCTATTGATATGAGTAATAACCACCATAAATTTCCAGCTAGTAAATTAAATGAAAGAGGGGGACGGAAAATAAGAAAAATTATTAATGTTATAAGAAATATTAACGGGAAACTAACTCCGGTATATGTTTTAAAATTTACTCGTTTAATTGATAAGATAACTTTGTCCAGGGTAAATGAACTAGCTTGTAGAATTGCAGCTATAATTGGGAATAAAAAATTCATTTATTTTTATTAATTATACAAATTTAAAATTGTTTTTTGAATTCATATTTTAAGAATTATATCAAAAAAAGAGCATTTGTGTTAGAGACGCCTGTTTTTTAAATATTTTGATTCTTTAATATAGTATTGTTCAATAATGTTAAAGAGAGGTATAATGTTAATAGTTATATAATTTAAATTTATTTATGAAAGATATAAAAGTTGATTTTAATAGAGAAAAAGAATGGTGGGATGCAAAAGCGTCCAAAGAGGGAAAAGACCTAGCGGATGAATCAATCAATCGTGTTTTGCGTTGGCGTGAAATTGAAAAACATTTAAAAGGAGTAAGAACTATACTGGAAGTAGGAGCAGCCACTGGTGCTTTTTCCATTCCTTTAGCTAAACGAGGCTTTACAGTAACTCACGTTGATTTTTCTTCTGAAATGTTAAAAATTGCAAAAAGAAAAGCAAAAGGATTGAAAAATATTACTTTTGTTCAGGCAAATTCTACGGATCTTTCTAGATTTCATAATCGTTCTTTTGATTTGGTCTTGAATATGGATGGCGCTGTTTCTTTTGCTGGCTCAAAAGCAGATCAAGCGATAAAAGAAAGTTGTCGTGTTACTAAAAAGACTCTTATTCTCACAGTTTCAAATTTAGCTGAGTTGATCGTAATTCTAACGAATTCAAGTCTAGAAGTTTCAAATAAATTTATGAAAGCGGTATATACTATGTTTAGCGAAGGGTTGTGGCATCAAAAAATGTTTAAAGACAATAATCTTCTTACAAAAGAAACAGAGCAAAAATATTTTGGAGCATTAAAAGCATATTCATCAAATCAATTAAAAAAAATACTTGAAAAAAATCATATGCGGGTAATAAGGGTTGGCGGGTTAGGTTCTTTAGCTAATCTTTGCAGAATAGAAACAATTCAAAAAGTTAAAAGAAATAAAAAACTTTTTAATGAATTTATAGAACTTTGTGATAAATTTGATAAAGAAATAATGCCTGATGGTCCTGGCACTCGGCAAAGAGCTGGATTAATCGCAGTAGCAAAACCAAAATTATAAAAAAATTAAAAGAGAACAAATATTTTTGTTTGTCTACTGAAGCGACAAATTGTTTTTGGTGGACCCGAGGGGAGTCGAACCCCTTGCCTCATGCATGCCATGCATGCGCTCTAACCAAATGAGCTACGGGCCCAATGTAAATTATCATATCATTATTATTCTTTATTTTCAAGGGTAAATGTGATATGATTTTTACGATTAAAGATATGTTTTGCCTCCGTAGTTCAACGGATAGAACATCACACTCCTAACGTGATGATGGGGGTTCAATTCCTCCCGGAGGCACTGATATGGAGATGTGCCTGAGTGGTTGAAAGGGCCGCACTCGAAATGCGGTATCTGCGTAAGCAGATCGGGGGTTCAAATCCCTCCATCTCCGCTAGCAAACCATCTTTCTGGTAATCAAGATGGTTTTTTGATATAATAAAAATACATGATTATTTTAAAGGTCGATATAGCTTAATTGTTAATTTATTATTTAATATAAAAATATGGAAAATATAGAAATGGGTGGTTATACACCCGAAGAAAAAAAATTGTCACCAAATGATAGACTTGTACAAAGTGGTATTGCCGAGAGAATAATTGAAAGTATCAAACAAAATAAAGGGATTAACGATCCAGAAATTACCTTTAATATTAAAGATTGTAATTTTAGAGTTGAGCAGATTGAAGATATAGATGATAGGAAAATGTCTACACAAGTTATTGTTGAAATGCCCAATTTACATCCTATTAATAAAGAGAATCAACCTATGGTTCAACGAGCTTTTGATGTTGAAGAGGGTGGAAGTTTTGGTGCCCCAAGTGAGCAACCATTAACATCAGAACAATTCGCCGAAATACAAAAAATTTTAGAAGAACAAACAAAATAGTAAAAAATTACTAATCTATTTTAAAAAATTGATTATTTTTAAATAATAGTGATCAGCGATATGAGATAAAACAATCTATTTTATCTGTATTTAAAATGAATTAGGCATAAACATCCCGGAGTAGAGCGGTTTACTGATATGTTTTAATATCTTTACTATTTTTCGCTAATATTTTGGAAAACGAGCATAAAATAATTTTTATTTTATGGCATATTTTCAAAAGTAGAATTTATTAAAAATGAGTTAACCCACAAAGGATTTGAACTTATGGAGAATAATATTTTAATTTTAAAAATTGCGGAAGAAGTTAAAGCCAAACTTGAAGGTGAGGGCTCTGGTCATGATTGGTGGCATATATATCGCGTCTGGAAAATGGCCAAGCGAATTGGTGAAGAAGAAAAGGCAGATTTGCTTATTGTTGAATTGAGTGCGCTTTTACATGATATCGCTGATTGGAAATTTTATGATGGCGATGATACTGTCTGTCCAAGAATTGCCGGAGAGATTCTTGCAAAATATGGGGCACAACAAGGAATGATTGATATTGTTGGCCAAATTATTAAAGAAGGGAGTTTTAAGGGGGCTGGTGTTAAAACAGAACCTTCTACATTTGAAGGTAAAGTTGTTCAAGATGCAGATCGTTTAGATGCAATCGGTGCTATTGGTATTGCGAGAACCTTTGCATACGGAGGACATAAAAATAGATTAATGTATGACCCGACAGTAAAACCAACTTTGCATACTAGCAAGGAGGAATATACTAAAAGTCAAAGTCCAACTATTAATCATTTTTATGAAAAATTATTTTTGCTCAAGGATTTAATGAATACTAAAACTGCTAAAGTAATTGCTAAAGACCGTCACAAATTTATGGAAGAATATCTCGATCGATTTTTTGGGGAATGGGATGGGAAAATGTAAGTCGTACTTTAAATACTATATGGGGTATAGAAATAGATAGAGTTTTGTTTGTAAATTTGTTTTAAATTCCGTATAATTTTATTTATATTATAGAATAAAAATATTTATGCAGTCTCAAATTTTAAGACATTGTTTTCGCTAAGTTTTAAATTAAAAACAAATATGATAAAAATAATAAATAAAATTCCTATTCATTCTCGTTGGAAATTAGCAATAAAAACTATTCCTTTTGTGATAGTTATTGTTTTATTTAAATTTACTGCTCATTATTTTGGATATGAATTTTTAGCGTTGAATTCTTTATTTACGGCTATTATCTCTGCTAACATATTCTTAATTGGTTTTTTAATATCCGGCATATTAGTTGATTACAAGGAAGGGGAAAAATTGCCCGGTGATTTGTCTGCTAGTATGGAAACAATGGCTGACGAAGGCTTTATTATTTATAAAAACAAAAAAAGCCAAGAAGCAAAGGATTATCTGCATAAATTAGCCCAATTTAACAAATCATTGATAGCTTGGTTTTATAAAAAAGAAAGGACTGAAAATTTAATGAAAAAACTATTTTCTTTTAATAATGATTTTCTTGCTTTTGAAAATCAAACGCAAGCAAATTTTATTGTTCGTTTAAAACAAGAGCAAAATTCAATCAGAAAGATGATCAACAGGATTCATACCATCAGAGAAACTTCATTTTTAGGCACTGGATATGCTATAGCAGAAATTATAACTTTTATTCTTGTAGTAGGATTGATTTTTATAAAAATGGATCCATTTTATGAAAGTGTCTTCTTTATCTCCTTTGTTAGTTTCATCTTGATTTATATGATTTATTTTATCAAAGATTTAGATAATCCATTTGGATATAGCAAAGAAGAGAATCTAGTTGAAGAAGTATCTTTAAAGCCAATTTTAGATAGTGAGAAGAGAATAAGCGAGTATTGCCAGCAGTTGGATGATTTAAAATAGTCATTTAGTTTAATAAGTAAGTACAATACTTTAACAAAGTGAGTATGGTAAATGTTGTAAGAAACATTTTTTGAATCTTTTACAGAAGACGCTTTATAAAAATATTTAAAAAACAAGATTATAATCTTGTTTTTTAAATATCCAATCTTTTAAAATATTTTTTTAATTCTTGTATATAATTATTGTATTTTTCTTTTTTACGACGTCCTTCATCTTTAAAACCCAATTCTTTTCTTTCTTCTATAAAATCAAGATTAATAGTGTTTTCAGCAAGGTTAAGAAAATAAATTATCCTATATCCTCCGCTTTTTCCTTTATTACTATCAGGATTAGGGATGCCGGCAGCCCAGACCTCATAATGATTCTTTGGGGATCTATATACAAGTTTCTGGCGTGGAAGTTCGCAACGGCTTACCGTCGGTGCCCATAGTTTGATGGCTTCTTGTACCTTGGTTGAAATATTAATTTTTTCACACATACGTACAAATTGCTCTCGTTCAATATAAACCCAGGGCATAAAGTAATTGATTACCTAAAAAAATCGATATCACGTGCGTAAGCGTAATCTACGATTTCATAAGGTTTAGAATAAAACCAAGGTGCTTCTAAATGCGCTTGGGCAACGATTTTTTCGGTCGGCCAATCTCCGAATTCGTCACAAATTTGTTTAAGAAGTTTTTTCTGATTAACAGAAAAAACTGATTCATCTAATTTTTTTGAATTTTTGATTTTAAAACCTATTATTTCACTGTCTTTGTAATCAACGGCTTCGGTATTGATTATTCCATCAATCTTTAATTTTGTTAATATTTCATCTATACGTGACGGCACAGGACCATATCCTTGATGTATATATATATCGCCAGTAACTGATTTTTTGTGATCGCGAAAATATACAAAATCAAGATAATACAAAAGTTTGTTTAACTTTGTGGCATGTAAATACTGGTTATTACAGTATTTTATAAAATATAGAACGGCGTTTTTATATACACGTTCGTTAATTGTGGGAGACATAACTTTGGTCATATTATTATATATGATAGCATAAAAAAGCATTTTTACAATATTGTCAATTTAGATCAAATAATCTGTTATATTTTTAAATTAATATATTATTATGCTTATTTTGGATTTTAATACTCAAGCTGATGTCAATATAATTGACATCATGTGTTTGACTTTTTGACATTTCTATCTATAATGGAAGTATGATTATTAAATATGCAAAATTGATTAAAGAAGCGAGATTAAAAAAAAGGTTTTCTCAATTTGATTTAGCTTCAAAATTAAGTATTTCTCGCTCATCATATATTAGTATTGAGCAGGGCAAAAGGGAGCTAACTATTGGAGAATTTAAAAAATTGTCCAGTATTTTAGGTATTTCTTTTAATGAACTTGAAGGAGGAGAGTCTCCTAATTATGAAAAGTACAAACAAATGATGCTGGCTTTTTTAAGAACGGAGAAAAATATTTCAAAAACAAAACTTGCGAAATTGATGTACCTTGCAGATGCAGGTTGGTTTTATTATCATCTACAGAGCATGAGTGGGATGCAATACAGAAAGATTCAATATGGCCCTGTAGCAGATTCATATTTTCGTATTTTAGATGAGTTATATGAAAATGGGCAGATTGAGATAGAGCAAACAACAGATGGTGCCATGTTGATATCACAAACTAGGGCAGGCGCAAAAAATAGTTTATCTGAAATAAAAACAGAAGAATCAGAGCTTATAAAAAATATCGGGAAAAAATGGAAAGATAAAAAGACTAAAGAAATCGTCGAATTTACTCACAATCAGCTTCCATATTTATGTGCCAATGATAATGATATTATCTCTATTGGGTTGATAACCCAAGAAGACCCTCATGAATATTATTAATAAATATGAAATATTTTTTGAGCCTTTTACAGAAAGACACTTTATAAAAACATTTGCTAAAAAATATAAAGGTGCTTGGGACGTTACGCTTTCATCTTTAAAAGAAGAGTTTACGTTTTTTGATGTTTTGTTTAACAAAAGCATTGCAGAAACTATTATAGATTCTAAGGAAATAAAAATTTGTAAAACAGAATTTAAAATTTCTGGTACCCAAGAATCTCGTCACGGCTCAGGCAATAGATGTATTGTAGCTATACATAAAAACACAAATAAAATTTGTGTTTTGCTTGTTTACAATAAAAATGATTTAAGCAATAGCAACGAGACAGCGGGTTGGAAAAAACTGATGAAAGAAAATTATTTAGAATACTTAAGTATCTTATAAATAATCTTTTAATTGCTTATATTAGGCAATATCGGGCTAGGCGCTTGTCCATGCTTTAAAGTGACAAGAATGATTTCTGGCCTAACAAAAAAACGGATAGGTAAAGTCACTGTACCAATACCCTTAGATACAATAATTTCCATGTTATTTTTTTTAATGATTCCTGTTTTAATGTTTTTACCGTAAACAGATGGATAGATAGACCAAAGACCGAAAAGAGATACTTGCCCTCCGTGAGTGTGTCCTGAAAGCATGAGATCTATTTTATCCAATGCTTCTGGAGTAAGTTCATCTGCATAATCAGGGTTATGGGATAATAAAATAGAAAAATCATTAATTTTTAAGTTTTCTAATGTAGGGGATAAATCCTGTTTGTCTGTTAAATAATCTCCAACGCCCCCAAGCTTTATTTTATCTTGTTCTATATTTAACCACAAAGCAGCATTATCTATAAGTGTTATATTACTTTCTTGGATTTTTTCTTTAATAGATTCTCCGTTGGACCAGATATCATGATTGCCTAAAACAGCATAACTACCATAACGTGTTTGTATATTTTTTAATTCTGAAAAGCAATCATTGATATATTTTTCTCCGTATTGAATGTAATCTCCAGTTAAGACAGCTAAATCAGGATTAAGATAATTTACGGTTGTAACTAAACCTTTAACACGACTGATAGGGAAATATGGACCGCAATGTATGTCAGATAAAAAAGCTATGCTTTTATTATCAAAACCAACAGGAATTTCTTCACTGTAAATATCTATGCGATGAACATTAAGCCAAAATGGTTCTATAAAAAAATAGAAACCAGTTAATATCACAAGAAGAAGAAAGATTTTTTTACCTGAGATGCTTTTTTTGCTCATATCTATATATTATGCCTGAAATTCTCATTTTTTCAAATTTTCTTGAACTTATGTGATTTTAGTTGTAATATATAAATACTTTTAAAAGAGGGAGGGTTGGCAGAATGGCAATGCGCTGGTTTTGAAAACCAGTGGGCGTAAGCCCTTGCAGGTTCGAGTCCTGTGCCCTCCGCACTAAATATATATGAAAAAAACAGAAAAGAAAAATTTAATAATTAGACCTCCAGTAGTGGTAGTCATGGGACATATTGATCATGGCAAGACCACTCTTTTGGATTATGTTAGAAAGACCAAGGTAGCGGAAAAAGAATCAGGAGCCATCACTCAACATATTGGCGCATATGAATTAGAGGTAAAATTACCTAATTCTGATATAAAAAGAAAGGTTACTTTTTTAGACACACCAGGGCATGAAGCTTTTACAGAAATGAGAGCACGAGGAGCTTGGGTAGCCGATATCGGTATTTTAGTGGTAGCTGCTGACGAAGGTGTTAAAATTCAAACTAAAGAAGCTATAGATATTATTTTAAATACAAAATTACCATTTTTAGTAGCTATTAATAAGATTGATAAATCAGAAGCTAACGTTGAAAAAGTTAAACGCGAGCTGTCAGAAAATGGCGTAATGGTAGAAGGTTGGGGAGGACAGGTACCTTGTTTAGAAATTTCAGCTAAAAGTGGGCAAGGCGTTGACCAATTGTTAGAAATGATTGCACTCATGGCAGAAATGGAAGATTTAAAGGCTAACCCTTGCGAAGGCGCCCAAGGCGTAGTGATAGAATCATTTTTAGATTCTCATCGCGGTTATACAGCCACTTTATTAATCTTGTCAGGAACATTGCGTAAAGGAGATGATTTAATTTTAGGAAAAGTCACAGGTAAAATTAAAGTTTTAGAAAATTTTAAAGGAGAATCCATGGAAGATGCTACTTTTTCTTCTCCGGTGATAGCAGTGGGTTTTAATGATTTGCCTCAGGTGGGTCAAAAATTTTATGCTGGAGATCAGAGAGAATATTGCATATCAGGAGAAAATGATAAAATTGTTTGTGGGGACATACAATATATAGGAGAAGGTGAATGTGTGGAAAAAATACCTTTAGTTATCAAAGCTGATGTGTTGGGTTCCATAGAAGCATTGATATCAACATTAACAAACTTATCAAAAGAATTAGATGTTAAATTTGTTGTTATCAAAAATGAAGTAGGTGATATTGGAGAAACTGATTATAAATTAGCTGAAACTAGTGGAGCTATTATTCTAGGTTTTAGAGTTAAAATCAGACCAGAGCTTAAGGTTATAATATCTAATTCTAATACCATAGTATTAGTAGGAGACACTATCTATGAATTGTCTGATAATTTAAAAAAAGATATTGTTGATAAACGTAATTTAAAAGACACAAGGGTAGTTATAGGTAAATTAAAAGTTCTAGCTATATACAATAATAGCAAAGGAGACCAGGTAATTGGAGGAGAAGTGATAGAAGGCAAATTAGAAAAAAAAGGTAGCATTGATATTTTGAGAGGAGAAGAAAAGATAGGGTGTGGAACAATTGTTAATCTTCAGCTTAATAAGACGGATATGGTAAGCGTGAGTACCCCAAATAAATGTGGCTTAGTGATATCTACTAAAATAATATTTGAGACAGGAGATATTTTAGAATATTTTAAAATAGAAAAACATTAAAATGTCTAAAAGAACAGATCAAGTTTCAGAGTTGATTAAAAGAGAACTTTCTAATATTATAGTAAAGGAATTTGATTGTCCTAACGGAGTTTTAATCACAATCACGGAAGTAGATGTTAGTATTGACTTTGAAAACGCTAAAGTGTTAATTTCTATATATCCGGAAAACTTAAGCCAGAAAGTCATGAAAGATTTGGACAATCAGATAAACGAATTCCAAAGTATGCTTTTTAAACGTTTAAAAATGCGTATTGTACCTAGGCTTTTTTTCAGATTAGATGATCGTTTGAAAATAGCAGACGAGGTTGAAAAAATAATTGAAAAAATACATAATTAAAACATGGCCACGTGGCGAAGCAGCTAACGCAGCGGTCTGCAAAACCGCGATTCGTGGGTGCAAATCCCACCGTGGCCTCAAAATTTAATATTTTGCCCAGGTGGTGAAATTGGTATACACGAAAGACTTAAAATCTTTTGCTCGCAAGGGCTTGTGGGTTCGATTCCCACTCTGGGCACTATTATGGAAAACATTCTACCTAATCCAGGTAAAAATTTAATAATTGAAGTAGCAGGCGAAAAGTATGAACGTTATCCTTTTAAAACTCACGTTATCAGTGACCAGGATAATATGGTAGAGGTATTAAAAAAATACCTTTCTTCGTATTGGCAACCAGATGATATGATTTTTATTAGTGAAAAGATTGTAGCTATTAATCAAGGCAGGGCATATCCTATTAAAGACATCCATCCTTCTAAGTTAGCGTATTTTCTTTTAAAATTTGTGCACAAATCACCGTATGGTATAGGTATTGCTAGCCCTTGGACCATGGAGTTAGCAATTAGAGAAGCAGGTTATCCTAAATTATTTTTAGGATTAATAGCAGCAGCTATAACTAAACCTTTTGGTATTAAAGGTGTCTTTTATCGTATTTGCGGGAAAACAGTAGCAGCCATAGATGGTCCTGCTGATTATGTTTTACCTCCTTACAATAAATACGCGAAATTAGGACCTTTGCATCCGGATAAAACAGCTAAGGAATTAAAGGAAGCTATCAATCATGAAGTGGTGATTATAGACGCTAATGATATTGGTGTATCGGTTTTAGGTAAATCAAACAAAGATATTTCTGATAAATGGGCTTGTGCGGTTTTTAAAGATAATCCTTTGGGCCAAACTAATCAACAGACGCCACTTTGTTTAGTAAGAAAGATAAAATAATATATTAAAAAAGCCACCTTTTTCAGGTGGCCTTTTTGTTAACTAGCAATAATTTCTAATACAGTTTCTTTGACTCCAAATTCTATAGCATCTTGAGTATCTTCAAACCAGATATCTATATGATTTTCATCATAAATTTTATTCATACGATCTTCTACTACGAAGATTTCGTCAGGGAATAATTCTGGCAATCTTACTTTAGTACCAAAGGGTAAAGAATTATGCGCGATAAAGCCACGTTTAACCCATTTGTTAGAAGCAGTTATAAAAGGCGTATCATCAGTTTCTTCTACTCTCGAAGAATAAGCAGTGACTGATACTTTTATAAGATTTGTTTTTTCCGTGTAAGTAGGCTGATTAGGATTTAGAAATAGCTGCCCAGATACGGAAAAAAGTGAATTTGGTTCTTCAATATTTGTGTTTTGGGGATTTTGAGAAAGCTCGTCTGCTAAACTAATGGGCCATCCGGTCAGAGAAAACATGACAGCGGCTAGACCTAACCAGCATCCTAATTTGGCTAATGTAAGCCATATTTGGCGCTGAGAAGTAGTAATACTCATATTTTGGCTATTTAAAATTCCCTTTAATATAGGGAACTAATCTCATACTACCTTAGATATATGTTTTGTCAACGTTTATATCCACAGGCGTAAAATGAGTTTTAATTTTTACAAATCCTTGTTTTAAATCATTTTTAGGATATAATAGAAGAAATAAGAGTTTTTAATATTTAAAAAATCAATTTATATGAATAATCAAAACGTGTCTCAGATAGTTTCTATACCAAAAAAGAATGTTCGTTTTAATAGTTTTTTTGGAGGCATTATTTTTGTAATAATATTATTGGGAGTAGGATATCTTATTTGGTCTTTAACTAAATCAGGAGGGATAGAAGTTGGTATTTTAGGCCCTAATGAAGTTAAGGCTGGAGAAACAAAAGAATTTAAAATTGTTTACGCTAATAAATCACGTGTAGCCTTAGAAGACGTAGAGTTAGTGTTAGCTTTACCTGAGGGTGTAATTTTTAGTGATGATCCTACAAAAAGAGTCTGGGAACAACCCTTAGAAACTATTGCTTCAGGGCAAGAAGCAGAACAAGCTTTTAATTTAATGTTTTTTGGAGAAAATAGATCTGCTAAAAATCTAGAAGCTACTTTTAGATATAGACCAAAAACTTTAACTTCACCTTTCACAAAGACTTTGAATTATCCAGTTATCATTAATGGTTCTACTTTTAAATTAGATGCTACTTTACCTCCTCAAGTTTTACCAGAACAAGATTTTTCTTTAAATGTAGCTTGGGAAAACCAATCTAGCAATAGCTATGAAGACGTGAGATTAGAAGCAACTTGGCCGGAAACATATGCTTTTAATAGCGCTACACCTAAGCCTAGCGAAAAGGACAATATTTGGTCTTTGGGTCAAACTCCAGCAGCTAGCCAAGGTCAATTAGATATTAAGGGTTTAGTTTCTGGAAACGAAGGAGCTAATCGTAAATTTGTTTTTAAGATTTTAGTTTACATTCAAGAACAGCCTTTTGTAATATCTCAAATGGAAAGTTATCTAACGGTAGTAAACAATCCATTAATCATGTCAGCTTCAGTTAATGATGAACGATTGTATAACGCAGACGCTGATGAAACGCTTACTTTCAAGATTAATTATCGCAATGATTATTCTATAGGATTACGTAATGTTTCTATCAAAGCTATTTTAGATGGTAAAATGTTTGATTTAGCTTCTGTACGCCCTGGCAAAGGTTATTATGTCGCTAAAAGTAAAACCATTACTTGGACGTCAGCTAATCTAGGAGAACTTTCAGTTTTAAATCCCGGAGAAGTAGGAGAAGTGAGCTTTACTGTTAAAACTTTAAAAAAATATCCTATCAAAGTAGCAGGAGATCGTAATTTCTTAATGACCATGAATGCTACGATGCTTACTGCTACCATACCAGAAATGATTGGGGTTAATGCACCCATTAAAGCAGCTTCTAGTGTTAGCGTAAAAATGAATACCATGATGGAGTTAGAAACTCTAACATATTTTAGAGACGCAGCTTCACAGATAATAAACAGCGGGCGTTTACCTTTACGAGTGGCTCAACCTACTCAATTAACTATACATTGGAAACTTAAAAATTATTCCAATCCAGTTCAAGATGTAGTGGTAAAAACTACTTTACCTCCGGGAGTTTCTTTTACTGGTCGCGTTGGTGGTAATTCTGGAGAAAATCAACCTACTTACGATGCTGCTACAGCAGAAGTATCTTGGAAATTACCTAATATTGCAGCGACCTCTGGAGTCATAGGTAAACCCCTAGAAGCTATTTTTCAAATAGAAGTGACCCCTGCTTCTAATCAAGTAAACCAAGCTATCAATTTGACTAATGAAATTACTCTTACTGCTTTAGATACTTTTACCCAAAAACAAATTTCAGTTATTCATGACCCTATCAAGTCTGATAAATTTACAGATGTTAGTGTCTTACCTCAAGATGGTATCGTGGCCCCATAATTAAAATAATATATGGATAATCAATTAATGGATAAATTGGTATCTTTGTGCAAAAGGCGCGGATATGTTTTTCCCGGCTCAGAGATATATGGAGGCTTAGCCAATACATGGGATTTTGGCCCTTTAGGCGTGGAATTAAAGAATAATATTAAAAAATTTTGGTGGCAAACCATGGTTTGGCAAAGAGACGATGTAGTAGGATTAGACTCTTCTATTATTATGAATCCAAAAGTTTGGGAAGCTTCAGGACATGTTTCTAATTTTTCTGATCCTTTGATTGATTGTAAGAATTGTAAAAGCCGTTTTAGGGCAGATGAATTAATGGCTGGAAAATATGGAGATATTTCTATGAAAGATGGAAAAACTAGCTGTCCATTATGCGGTGGTGAGTTAACTGAATCTAGAAAGTTTAATATGATGTTTAAGACTTTTGTAGGCCCCATGGAAGATAGTTCTAGTTTGATATATTTAAGACCAGAAACAGCTCAAGGTATTTTTAATAATTTTAAACAAGTGTTAAATGTTTCACGTAAAAAAATACCTTTTGGTATTGCCCAGATAGGGAAAGCTTTTCGCAATGAAATCACACCTGGTAATTTTATTTTTCGTACTTTGGAATTCGAACAAATGGAATTGGAATTTTTTGTTAAACCTGATTCAGATAGACGCTGGTATAATTATTGGGTTTCAGAACGTTTTGATTGGTATTTAAAATTAGGTTTAAAAAAAGAAAATATTAGAAAAAGACCTCATGAAAAAAATGAGTTAGCTCATTATGCTAAAGCTTGTACAGATATTGAATACAGTTTTCCTTTTGCAAGTTTAGGAGAAGATGGAAGACCTTGGGGTGAGTTAGAAGGTATTGCTAATCGTACTGATTACGATCTATCAAATCACATGGAACACTCAGGTAAAGATTTAAACTATTTTGATGAAATTAACAAAGCTAGCTTCTTGCCATATGTGATTGAACCTTCTGCAGGTATGGATCGCATGACTTTAGCTGTTTTAATAGATGCCTATCATGAAGAAAAAGACGAAAACGGAGAAATTAGAATTGTGTTAAAAATTAATCCTAAAATAGCTCCTATCAAAGTTGCGATTTTACCTTTAGTAAAAAACAAAGAAAATATTGTTAAATTAAGTCAAAAATTATATCAGAGTTTGCGTTCTGAGTTTATGGTTGATTATGATGAAATCGGTTCTATTGGCAGAAGGTACCGTCGCCAAGATGAAGCAGGTACACCATATTGTTTAACAGTTGATTTTGATTCTTTGGAAGACAAAGCAGTAACATTGAGAGATAGGGATACCATGAAACAAGAAAGAATTAAAATATCAGAGATTAATGATTGCTTAAGAGATAAACTAAGATAAAAATGTTCAAACACGAAATTAGACAATTAAAAAATGGGTTAAAGGTTTTAATGGTACCTGAAGAAGAATGTTTTTCTGTTAAAGCCATGATTTTAACAAAAGCAGGGGCTTTGTATGAACCAGAATCATTAAGCGGTATATCCCATTTTATGGAGCATATGTGTTTTAAAGGTTCAAAAAAAAGACCATCAAGTCTAGCTTTGACTTCAGCTTTAGATCAAATTGGTGGTAGATACAATGCTTTTACAGGATATGAATATACAGGATATTTTGCCAAGGTAGATAGTAATCATAGCTCATTAGCTTTAGATATAATCGCAGATATTTTTATCCATGCTAACTATCCTAAAAAAGAGTTAGAGAGAGAAAAGGGGGTAGTGATAGAAGAAATTAATATGTATCAAGATGATCCTAAATTGCATATTTATGATTTATGGATGGAATTATTGTATGGCAATCAACCGGCAGGCAGATCTGTAGCAGGTACTAAAGAAACAGTGGGTAACATGAATAGAGAAAAACTTTTAGATTATAGAGATAAATTATATCTTAGCGATTCTTCTTTGTTAGTTTTAAGTGGAAATTTTAAATCTGACGCCATCTTAAAACAAGCTGAAAAATATTTTCAAGGAATTAAAAAAGGTAAAGGATATGATCAAACTGAAACTAAAAAAAATCAATCTCGTCCAGCTACACTAATTCAAAATAAACAAACAGACCAAACTCATTTAGTTTTAGGTTTCCCTTCATATGATTATCTTAATCCTAAACGCTATGCTTTAACTTTAATGAATTCTATTTTTGATGGTGGTATGTCAGGCATATTATTTCAATTAGTGAGAGAAAAATTAGGCGCCGCTTATTACGTTCATAGCGAATATGAAAGTTTTAAGGATTCTGGTTTTTGGGGAGTTTCTGCAGGATTAAACAACGAAAGAATCGAAGAAGTTCTAAAAGCGATTATTTTAGAAATTAAAAATTTAAAAAATAAGCATATTACAAAAAAGAGTTTGGAAAATGCCAAACAATATATTATTGGTCATGTTTCTTTAGGCTTAGATGATGCTCACGAATATGCGGATTCTTTAGCTTTCAAATATTTATTAAAAGATACCATAGAAACGCCTTACCAATATTTGAATAAAATTAAAAAAGTCAGCTTAGACGAAGTTAGAGCAGTTAGCAAAGAAATATTGGATTTTAAAAAAATAAATTTAGCGGTTATCGGTCCATTTAAAAATAAGAAAATATTTGATAAAATAATAGAGATATAAAATATATGAATAATAATAGACAACTATTAGAAATCAGCTGGTCAAGCTTTATTAGGTTGTTTGTGATAATAGGTATTATTGCAGCTGTAATATTTTTCCGCCAGATTATTTTTATTTTTGCAGTAGCTTTGGTATTTGCTTCTATTTTAGAAATGCCTATTCGCTGGTTAAATAAACAAGGCGTACATCGTATCATAGGCACTTTATTCATGTATTTATCAGTAATGATAGTTTTGGCTTTATCAGTATATGCCATGGTGCCATCACTTATAGCTAGCATTGCCAAACTTTCCAATATGATCCCTGGGTGGTTTGAACAGCTTAATCTTGGCCAGTTTTTGAGTCAGTATGGGTTAACTAACATAACTAGCTCAGGCGATTGGTTAAGCACTATTACTCAAAATTTTACGCAGATAGGTAGCGAATTAATGACAGCATTTAAGATTGTAGGTAAATTCTTTGGTAGCCTAGTTTCTGTATTCTTTACTTTATTGATTGCTTTTTACATTAATGTGGACAAAGGTGGGATAGAAAGATTTATCAGATTTATTACCCCTGTAGCCTACGAAAATTATGCCTTATCGCTATGGACAAGATGGCAGAAAAAAATTAGTGGTTGGTTTTACAGCCAATTAGTGATTAGTGGTATCACAGGTTTTATCATCGCCTTAGGTTTAATATTTTTAAATGTGAAATTCGCTTTACTTATTGGTCTTTTAGCAGCTTTGTTAGATTTTATCCCATATGTAGGTGCGATTTTTACCACAGCAGCAGCAGCGCTTCTAGCCTCAGAAGGAGGTTTTATAGCTATGGGGTTAGCAATTATTCTATGCTTTGGTGCCCATCAATTAGAACATTTGTTTTCCCCCTCTATTCGCGGAAGAATTATCAAACTTAGTCCTATTTTAATTATCTTAGGAATAA
>CAYNAL010000017.1:0-3091 GCA_964395555.1 uncultured Candidatus Saccharibacteria bacterium | reverse complement strand
TCGCCCCGACAGACACACCTATAGTATGCACTCTTACAAAAATATTAAAAAATTAGTGAAAGCGATAGGTGTGTCTACCTATGATTCAATTATATTAAATATTTATATTAATAACAAGTAAAATGGTAGATTGTGAATGGTATGGTATTTAAAAATATGATATAATGAAAAAAGTAAAAATAAAAAAATATTAAAAATGAATAAATCAAAAATTGTTATAATTGTTTCGTTGGTAGTGTTATTGCTTTTAATGTCAGTTGCCTTATATTGTGTGACGAATAAAAATTTTAATGATGAACCAAAGGTGAGTAATGTGGTAAATGGCCCAGCTTCTGATAATCTTATTTTTAAAAAGGTAACACCCGAAAATGTCGTTAATGATCTTCTTGATTCCAAAATAGATGTTTATCTTGGTACACTTAGCCCTAAAGAAGCGAATTTGTTAAAAAATTCTAATATAGAGATATATACTGCTCCATCACAATATTTCGGTTTAAATTTTAATCCTGCGCCTTCGACAAAAGAAATTATAAATCCGTTTTCTGCACAAGAATTTAGATTTGCAGTTAACAATTTGATAAATAGACAAGAAATTGCTGATACCATATTGAAAGGATATGGGACACCAAAATATATATATCTTTTTGATGTGAGTCCAGATTACCAGTTAGTTAAAGATATTGTTGATTCATATGATTTTTCTTATAACCAAAATAAGGCTTTAAAAGATATGGAAGCAACGATGACAAAACTTGGTGCCACTAAAAAAGATAATAAATGGTATTTTAATGCTAAGCCGGTTGTTGTTAAAATTATGATATATAGTGGTACTGCGTATGGTGAAGTAAAAGAAGTTGGTGATTACGTTGCTACGCAATTTGAAAATATTGGTTTTGCTATAGAAAAGATTTATTATGACGATTCAACGGAAATCAGACCGAGCGATTTTGATCCTAAGGATTTGACGTGGAATATAAGCATTGGTACAGGAATTTATTTTGGTGCTTCAAAATATGATGATTACTCAATTATCGCAACAAGTCCGTTCATGAAAAGTCTTTCAGGAAGCGAAAAAGAAGGTGCTTGGAATTACCAAAATGAAAAATTAGATGCGATTGGGAAAAAATTGTTTTCTGGAGAATATAACGATGAGAACGAATGGCAGTCTTTATTTAGAGAAGGAATGAAAGAGATTATTACTAATGCGTATTCGATTGAATTAGTTACTAAAAATCAAATTTTTGCTGCTAATAAAAATGTGTTAGGAATTTCTCCGAGTAAATATGTAGGCATCAGGGCTTTACAGAATTTTCGAGAAATGTATATTCCAAATAAAGACAGTTTGATCATTGGGACTGAGGAAACTTACAAAAAAGATGATCCATTTAATTATTATTGGTTTGCCACAAATATTTATCGGATGGACATGAAACAATGTTTGCGAGATTTTGGTGGTTGGAATAATCAAAATACTCTGGAATATGAAAATTATCGTTGGGATTATCAATTAACTACTGCTGGGCCAAAAGGCAAATTGGATGTTCCTGTCGATGCGTTCATGTGGAATTCAAGTCAGGGAAAATGGGTTAGTGTTGGATCAGATGTTGTGGCGACCACAAAAGTTAATTTTGATCTTTCTAAGTATATTGGAACCAAATGGCATGATGGCTCTGTGATTTCTTGGGCAGATGTTTTGTATACTTTGTATTCTAACCAAGAAACTGTTTTTAACAAAAAATGGAATGAGATTTCAGAAAGCAATCCCAGCAGTATAAGTAAAATAAAAGCATTTAGGATAGTGGGTGATAAAAATATTGAAATATATTTAGATGCTTGGCATTTTGATGAAGGTATGATTGTAGACCAGGCTCTTTTCACATCAAATAATTGGTTGTTGTATGCTGCTACGAATAAGCTTATCTATGAAGACAATTCAATGATGGCTAGCCTTTCTAAAGCAAAAAAATACAATGTTCCTGCAATGAATTTATTGAATAAGGAGCATATTGATATAATGCTTAATAAAATTGATAGCTTAAAAGCCGAAGATTTTAATTCTATTTTCACAGTTGGGGATATAAATTATCTTACTTTAGAAGAAATGGACATTAAAAAACAAAATATTCATTCCTGGGCAGACATACATAGTAATTTAATTATTGGCGAGGGTGCGTTTTATCTAGATAGTTATAATGTAAATGATGAAACGGTTAATTTAAAGGCGAGTCGTGATTCTGGTTATGTTTTTCCACTGAAAAACGAAAATAAAAATTAAAAATGGGAAATTGAAAAATGCGATGATTAAATCTTTGCATTTTTTAATATGATATTTTTCCATAAATTATTATATTGGCAATGTGCGTACATTGTGTATACTAAATATATGACTACTTTAAATATAAGAATTGAAGAAAACATAAAAGCTAAGGCAAATAAAACATTGTCTGCACTTGGTATTGATATGTCTACTGCTGTCAAGATGTTTTTGAATCAAGTTATTGTTGAAAATGGTTTACCATTTACGCCTACAAAAAATATAGCTGCCCTTAGGAATCGTTGGGACAAACAAACTGATTGTGCTTTAAAGCATGGCAAAGGCTATAAGACAGGCAAAGATGTCCTAGCTGATTTATTATAATTTATAAAATAGAAAAAGAAAATTTAATTTTATCAGTAGGGGGGAATTGTATGCTCTATTTCTAAATATATGATAAAATAACATAAAAGTCGACGATAAATTATATAAAAATATGAATAAATTTAATGCATTAAAATTCGCGTTAGCCGGAGGAATTTGGCTTGGTTTGTGTGTTTTTTTGTGTACAATTGGTGCAATAGTAAATATTCCTGGCCTTCCCGCATTTACTGATTTAATCAATCAATTCTATAGTTCCTGGGGCTATTCAGTCTCTTGGGGTGGAGCAATTGTTGGTGCTTTTTGGGGATTTGTAGAAGGTTTTGTACATTTAGGTTTTTTTGCTTTAGTTTATAATTGGCTTAATAAAAAATAATATAGATTCTTTTGAATAAGATATAAGATATATTAGTAAAACCATCTTTTAATTAAGATGGTTTTTTGATATAATAAAAA
>CAYNAL010000016.1:0-2520 GCA_964395555.1 uncultured Candidatus Saccharibacteria bacterium | reverse complement strand
TGAGGTTCTAAGACTTTTGTTTCTTTTGGTTCGTATTCTTCTAAAACTTTACCTTTTGCGTCTTCTATTCTTAAAATAGAAACTTGTTCATGTTTAACACCATCTTGAGCAAAAACACTGTAGGCATTTACCATATCAATAAGCTTGACTCCACCACCACCTAAAACTAAAGACAAACCATAATAATCTGGTTTCTCTTTTAAAGATGTTATTCCCATGTTTTTTGCAGTGTTGATAGTATCTGCTATACCAGCTAAATATAAAACTTTTACAGAGGGGATATTTAAAGATTGAGCTAAGGCAGATCTAAGCGTTACTGGTCCTCTAAATTTGCTGTCATAATTTTGGGGGGCGTAAGGTTGATTAATATTATTGGAAAAATTTGTAGGTAAATCAAAAAGGACAGTATTATCTGTATATCCTTTTTGAAAAGCTGTGACATATGCAAATGGTTTAAAAGAAGACCCTGGTTGGCGAGTAGCTAATGTAACATTAAAATTACCTTCATTTTCAATATCAAAATAGTCTTTAGAGCCAACCATGGCTAAAATTTGACCTGTTTTAGGGTCTTGGGACAAAAGAGCCATATTACCTGCTTTTAAATTTTTAGCGTTAGATTCTCCATATTTTGTAACAGTATCTTCTGCTATTTTTTGCAAACGCATATCTAGGGTAGTGATGACTTTTAATCCTAAAGAATCAATTTCTTCAGAACCGAATTTTTGTGCTAATTGCTCTTTAATATACATGACAAAATGAGGGGCTTGTAAATCAGTACCCGGTGGCGCAAATTTTACTTTTTCTTTTTTAGCATTTGTTACTTCTTCAGGAGAAAGCCATTTTAAAGTTTCCAGCCGCGATAGTACCCAGGCTTGGCGAGTATCTAATTCTTTACGATGAGATCCATAAGGTGAAAGATACGAAGGAGATTGTAAGAGGGCAGCTAGGTAAGCAGCTTCTGAGATAGTTAAATCTTTAGCAGCTTTATTAAAATAAAGATGGCTAGCAGATTCTACTCCATATGCGTTTGAACCGTAAGGCACTTGGTTAAGATATAATTCTAAAATTTGGTCTTTAGAATATATTTTTTCTAAACGTAAAGACAAAAATAATTCTTTTATTTTACGAATGGCACTTTTTTCTTTTGTGAGAAACGCATTCTTGGCTAATTGTTGGGTAATAGTGGACGCTCCCTGAAGATTAGTGGGATCTAAAAAATTATTACGAATAGCCCTTAATATACCTTGAAAATCTACGGCAGCATGTTGGTAGAACCTGGCATCTTCTGCCGCTAGGGTGGTATCTTTGACGGCCTTAGGGATTTGATCCCATGTTATAACAGTCCTATTTTCTTCTTTGAAAATTTCATAAAGGAGTATTTTGCCTGTACGGTCATATATTTGGGTTGATTCTGACATTTGGCGTTGATCAAGATGAGCAGGGTCAGGCAAAGTAGTTAGAAAAAATAAGCAAACTCCTATTAGTAAGATTAATAAAGCTAGGCAAACACCTATAATAATTTTAACTTTTGGAGATTTGATATGCATATGTAAGGTTATCCTGATTATATGTTAAAAAAAAATATGCTACAAGTATAAAAGACGAACCACCCTGTAAAGGGTGGTCTAGAAAAATTATAAATTATTTTTCGGTTTCTTCTTCGTCTTCTTCATTTTCTGAGGATTCTTTCTCTTTAGTGCCTTCTGTCTCTCCTTCTTCATTGTCTTCATCCTCACTCGTTTCTTCTAACTTGTCACCTGCTATTGATCCTTCAGCGGGTAATCCTTTTTCCTCTTCTTCCCAAGCTAAATTTTCGCCAGTTTTTTCTTCTTTTAACTCTTCTTCTTTGGTATCAAATTCGTCAGACATATTTTATATGATATATTTTGTTTTCGACCTTTATCTTAAAATATTTTTGAATTTAAATAAATTCTAAATATTAAAAGGAAAAAGTCAAGGTTGTATTAGTTGAAACCATTCTACAATTGTTTTATTTTCCGAAGAAGACAGTCTATAAGCTTCTGGTCTACCGTCTTTTATCATCCAATTAAGTTTAGGTGAATTTTTATTAGGATATGTAAAAAGATATGATTCTATTGTTTTACCGGTTAATGAATCTATAGCCAATATTTTTTCTGTGTTAGAGTTTGATTCATTTGTGGGGAAGAAGAGATATACATAATTACTTAATCCTAAAAAATTACCTAAATAATATTGTGGGCAATTCCAGATAGTTTGGTTTTGTTCTAGATTATATCCAGACAACTGCGTATTGGTATCATCTTTGATCATAAGTATGTGGTTTTGAGCATCATATAAATGGCTGGATATATCTTTTTGCCAAGATATAGTTTTTATTAAATTTAAATCTTTGTCATATATTTGTACCAAACTTTCTTTTTTGTCCTGATAGCTTTTTAAAAAAGCATAAAAATTACCTTCATAAGATTCTAGATTGCTAAGGGTAAAAGGCAATATAGCTTGTTTGATGAGTTTGCCTTCAAGGTTAACCTTTTCAAT
>CAYNAL010000015.1:0-2563 GCA_964395555.1 uncultured Candidatus Saccharibacteria bacterium | reverse complement strand
TATGGCAGATGCGATAAACGTAGAAAGGCTTTCTCAGATTGAAAAAGAACCTCATGAATTTAAAGGAACAATTCAAAGAGATTTTTCAAAAGGGTACTTACCAACAAACGAGAGTTTAATATTAAAAGAAGGTGCCCAGATCATGATGTTAAATAATGATGGTAAGAAAAGATGGATTAATGGAGATGTTGGTAAAATTACAAAAATTAGAAATGATAGTGTTTTTGTAGAATTATCAAACGGTCGCAAAGAAATTGTTGTCCCTTACATTTGGCAAAGAGTACGTTATTTTTACAATATCTCAGAAAAACGTATTGATTCAGAGACTGTTGGTTCTTTTACCCAATACCCAATAAAACTTGCATGGGCGGTAACGATACATAAAGGGCAAGGTAAAACATTTGATAAGGTCATAGTTGATTTTGGGAGAGGGACTTTTGCTTTTGGCCAATCATATGTTGCTCTAAGTCGTTGTACAAGTTTGAATGGTTTGATATTAAAAACAGCGCTTGAACAAAGGCACATATTTACAGACAAAAGAATAAAAGAGTTTATGAAAAGTATCGGATTAGAATCAAATTAGGGTATTGATACGGATATTAACATGTGGTAGCATTAAAAAAACAAGTTAACAGATATCTTATATTAATATAACAAAAAAATGTCATCTACATCATTAGCTATCGGAATTGTAGGTTTACCTAATGTAGGTAAGTCAACTTTGTTTCAAACTTTAACTAAAAAACAGGTAGATATTGCTAACTATCCTTTTTGCACCATTGATCCTAATGTAGGTGTGGTTGCCGTACCAGATGAAAGGGTAGATAGGTTAGCTGTTTTAACCCAATCTGCTAAAAAAATATATACCACTATTGAATTTGTTGATATTGCTGGTTTGGTTAAAGGTGCTAACGAAGGTGAGGGATTGGGTAATAAATTTCTAGCTAACATCAGAGAAACAGATGCCATCGTATATGTTTTACGAGCTTTCAAGAATGACAATATTATTAACACCCAAGACGATGTTAACGCTTTGAAAGACAAAGAAATTTTAGATGTAGAATTAATTTTAAAAGATTTAGATACTATTAATCACAGAGTTCATACTTTGGAATCTGAAATAAAAACTGGGAGAAAAGAAAGTATTAAAGAATTGGAAGTTTTGTTAAAAGCAAAAGATTTTTTAATTAAAGAAAATATCTTGGTAGAGCAAGAATGGAATGAAGATGAAAAAAAGGTATTAAGCAATTACCAACTTTTAACTTTAAAACCCAGGCTATATCTTTTAAACGGACAAGACGGAGAAGTACCTAGCAATATTTTAGAGATTTTTAGTAAAAACAATTGGTCGTATTTGATTATTGATATTTTAACAGAATTTGAAGCTGCTGATTTTAGTAAAGACGAACGTATAGCTTTAGGCTTACCTATAGAATCAGAATTAGATTTATTAATTCAAAAATCATATGAATTATTAAATTTGATTACTTTTATAACTACCGGACCAGATGAAACTAGGGCTTGGACAATAAAAAAAGGATCAAAAGCTCCTCAAGCTGGTGGCGTTATTCATACTGATTTTGAAAAACATTTTATCAGAGCAGATGTTATCAATTGGTTAACCTTAATTGAAAAAAATGGATTTAGTAAAGCAAAGGAGTTAGGTTTGATTAGAACTGAAGGAAAAGAATATGTAGTTTTAGACGGAGATGTTATTGAGATTAAACACAACGCTTAATATTAAAAAAACACTGTCTAAAAAACAGTGTTTTTTTGTTAGCTTAATTATCTTATAAATTATTGTCGTTTAAGAGCGTACCTAGATTATCGTCTTTAGCTGAAACATGACAGGTTTTTCTAGCTGTATTATATTGTGCCCAAGCACTTTTTTTAATGTTAGTAAAAGCTTTGGTAGCTTTGATTTTAGTAGCGTTAAACGTTGTCCATGTAGATTTAATAGCTTTTATCCTATCTAAAACTTTAGGAACTGCCCAAGCGCTTTTTAAGGTTTCTCGTCTGTTTTCCAAAGCTGATTTAATTGTATTGTGATATGCGTCTAAACCAGCAATCAAAGCGTTGTCTCTTTTGTCTAAAGCACCTTGTATACAGGGGACATCTATAGCGACAACAGCTACTTTCTTTTTAATGGGATTAGTAGAGGTTGTTGAGCTAGGTGTTGATGTAGTCGTTGATGCTGTTCCGGTGGTAGTAGTTAGGGTAGTAGTTGTTGAACTAATAGTAGAGGTTGTTGATATGGTACTAGTAGTACCTGTTACCGTAGTAGTTTGAGCTAGAACATTAAAAGACAATCCTAAAAGAAAAGTTAGAGACAAAAATGTAAAAAATGTTTTCTTCATATGTTTTAATTATTTATTTATATTATATCTTAATTAACAATTAGGTCAACATTTGGCTTTTTTTATTTTTTAGGTATAATAAAAAAGCTATAAACTTATAGGACCCGCAAAGGCGGAGTTTTTGCAATATGTCTATCTTTAAATTACATTCACACTATAAGCCAGCCGGGGATCAACCTCAGGCTATTTCTGGTTTGATTAATGGA
>CAYNAL010000014.1:0-2515 GCA_964395555.1 uncultured Candidatus Saccharibacteria bacterium | reverse complement strand
TAAATTAGCTAAACCTAAAATATCAATTTTCAACAAACCAATCTTTTCAATATCATACATACTATATTGACTAATAATATCTTTTTCATTTCTAGAAGAATGCTGCAAAGGTACATAATCGGTTAAAGGTTGTTTGGAGATAATAATACCTGCAGCGTGAGTAGAAGCATGTCGTACTACACCCTCTAATTTACGAGCATTGTCTATTATCGTAGCAGCTTCAGGGTTAGTATCATATAATTGTCTTAACTCCTGAACTTCTTCTAAAGCTGTCTCTATGTCCGCATTAAAAGGAATGAGTTTGGAAATTTGATCACCCAAACTATATGGTAAACCCAAAGCTCTAGTTACATCTCTACTCGCTAATCTAGCTTTCATCACCCCAAAGGTTACAATCTGAGAAACATGGTCTTCTCCATATTTATCAGTAATATATTGAATTAAATCATTTCTTTTATTATCAGCTACATCAACATCAATATCCGGAGGTGCAATACGATCAGGATTTAAGAAACGCTCAAAATACAAATCATATTTTAAAGGATCTACGTCGGTTATACCTAAGATATATGAAACCATACAACCAGCAGCCGAACCACGAGTATTAGTTAAAATACCATTGTTTCTACAATAATTTACAAAATCTTGAACAATCAAAAAATAATCAGAAAAACCAGTTTGTTTGATTACTCCTAGCTCATAGCTAAGCCTTTCTTGAGCTTTTTGATCATCTAATTTATAAAAACGATCATATCTTTGACTTGCTAATTCTCTTAAATAATCAAAAGCGCTTAAGCCATCGGGAACATCAAAGGATGGAAAAATTATTTTTCCCATCTCTAAATGTAAATTACATTTATCTACAATCTCTTGAATATTATCAAATAATTCTAAATGATTAGGAAAATCTTTTGCAATTTCTTCTGCTGTTTTAAAAGATGCGTCTATTTGTCTCATGGAAAATCTTTTTTCATCTTCCATGACAGAACCAGTTTGCACAGCTAAAAGAATTTCATGGGTTTCTTGATCTTCTTTATTGAGGTAATGAGAATCGCAAGTAACAATAGTTTTAATATTTTTTTCTTTTCCTAATTTAATTAAAGCTTCATTCACAATTTTTTGTTCTTCTAATTCCGGATGGTGTTGAAGTTCTAAATAAAAATCACCCTCAGCAAACATGTTTTTATACTCATCTGTTAAAAGATTAACTTTTTCAAAATCATTATTTAAAATAGCTCTTGGTACTTCACCTCGTAAACACGCTGTAGCACAAATTAAACCTTCACTATGTTCTTTTAAAACCGCATGATCTATCCTTGGTTTATAATAAAAACCTCTTAAATTAGAAATGGTTACTAATTTTAAGAGATTTCTGTACCCTTTTTCATCTTTAGCTAAAAGTAACAAATGAGAATAGTCTGCGTCTTGTTTGGTATTCTTGTCATCTAAGGTTCTAGCAGCTACATAGAATTCACAACCAATAATGGGTTTGATACCAGCTGATAGCGCTTTGGTATAGAATTCTATAGCCCCATAAAGGTTCCCATGATCTGTCACAGCTAGGCTTTCCATGCCTAAAGACTTAGCTTTAGCTATCAAATTGTCTATTTTGGATAAACCATCTAATAGGCTATAATGACTATGAACATGAAGATGGGTAAATTTCATGAAAATCTGCTGTTTTTAAAAATTATTCTTAAATTTAAAAACATTTTAACAGTTAAAAAAAATAAATACAATGGACTTGAAAATTGAAAAATCATATTGGGAAAAAGGGTATAAAAATGTCGTTGGTTTAGACGAAGCTGGTCGTGGACCTTTAGCCGGACCTGTTTACGCTGCTAGTGTTATTATTGTTTCTGACAAAATTAAAAAATTAAATATTCCTGATTTAAAAATCTGGCAAGAAATCAAATTTTTAACTAAAGATTCTAAAAAAATGTCTCCGGCTTCTCGAAAAAAAGTTTTTAACTTGATACAAAAATGTCCTGTTATAGAATTCGCCTACTCTTCAGTTGACCAAAAAATTATTGATAAGATTAATATAGAAAAAGCTAGCCATTTAGCCATGAAAAAATCTTTAGACCTTTTATCTAAAAAAATAAAATTAAATTTATCAAAAACTATTTTACTTTTAGATGGTAATCGTATAATGAACCCAAATTTAAAAATTAAATTTCAACAAAAAGCCATTATTAAGGGTGATGACAAAATTATTTCCATTAGTTTGGCTTCCATCATTGCAAAAGTGATGCGAGATAAAAAAATGTTTTTCTGGGATAAAAAATATCCCCAGTATAAGTTTGCTATTCATAAAGGATACCCTACGCTT
This sequence comes from uncultured Candidatus Saccharibacteria bacterium, assembly GCA_964395555.1. GTDB lineage: Bacteria > Patescibacteriota > Minisyncoccia > UBA6257 > JAPLYJ01 > JAPLYJ01. The sequence continues at coordinate 183 of CAYNAL010000014.1, read as the reverse complement.
TTACATTTTAAAATGTTAAAAAAATACGGACCTTGCAATTTGCACCGTTTCAGTTATAAACCCGTAATAGAAAGTATAAAAAAACATGGATAAGAAAATTTTAGTGATTTTAGGTCCTACTGCTTCTGGTAAATCAGATTTAGCTATTAAATTAGCTAAAATTTATAAGGGAGAAATCATCTC
>CAYNAL010000013.1:0-3335 GCA_964395555.1 uncultured Candidatus Saccharibacteria bacterium | reverse complement strand
TGGTGTGGAAAAAGAAAAAAGTGGCATCTTGTTTGGTTTATCAGCTATTAAAAATGTAGGTGTAGGCGTAGCTGAGATAATTGTAGAGGAAAGAGAAAAAAATGGTATATATCTTAATATTTCTGATTTTGTTAAAAGATCACCTCGTAATGTTTTAAATAAAAAAGCCTTAGAAAGCTTAATTAAAGCAGGGGCTTTAGATTGTTTCGGAGACCGCCAAAAGATGTTAGATAAGTTACCTGATATTTTAAATTTAGCTGATAGGTTAAATAATAATAAAAATAATTCCCAACAAGGTCTTTTTGGAGAAGAATATCATAATTCGGGGGGATCTGATTTTGATGATTTGTCCGGTGATACGCCCAGAAGCATGAAACTAGCTTGGGAAAAAGAATTTTTAGGATTACATATTTCCGAACATCCTTTAGATGATTTTAGGGGTTTTATTGCAAAAAAATCATTAGCTATAGCCAATCTTTTACCTCAAATGGCTGGTAGAAAAGTAAAAGCTTGTGGTTTAATGTGCCGCGTAAAAAAAATTACCACTAAAACAGGTAGGTCTATGGTTATTGCTTGTTTATCTGATACCAGCCAATCAGTTGATCTAGTTTTTTTCCCAACTATATTTGATAGATACTCATCAGTAATAGTTAACGATCAGGTAGTGATTGCAGAAGGTAAATTAGAAAAAAGAAACGGTGAAATGCAGATAGTTTGTGATAAGTTGGAAGCCTTGGAAAATATTTAAAATTTTTAATCCCATATTGTTTTAGAGCAGAAAATGTGATAATCTGCTAATTAACCATTATTAGATTATATTTTTATGGAAAACAAGAAAAAACAAGAAAATTCTGTAGAATTAATACGCCATTCTTTGGCTCATGTTATGGCTCTAGCTGTTACCCGCTTATATGGCGATGTAAAATTTGGAGTAGGTCCATCTATAGACAATGGTTTCTATTATGACTTAGATATCAAGCGTAAAATCTCTTTTGAAGATTTATCTGATATTGAAAAAGAAATGCGTAAGATTATTAAAGAAGATATTGTTTTTAAAAACAAAACAGTCAGTTTGTTAGAAGCTTCAAAGATTTTTAAAAATCAACCTTACAAGTTAGAACTTCTTAAAGATATTAAAAAATACGGCACCACGGATCTTTCTGAAAAAACAGAAAACAAAAAAGTAGATGTAGTAGATATTTATGAAACAGATTCGTTTGTAGATTTATGCCGTGGGCCTCATGTAAAAAGCACTAAAGAATTACCAGAAGCTTTTAAGCTTTTAAGGGTTTCAGGGGCATATTGGCGCGGGGATGAAAAAAATCCCATGTTACAACGTATATATGGAACAGCTTGGTTAGACCAAAAAGCTTTAGCAGACCATCTTCAGATGTTAATAGATATGAAGGAAAGAGATCATCGCAAGATTGGTGAAGATTTAGGTCTTTTTGTTTTTTCAGATTTAGTAGGTAAAGGCTTACCTTTGTTTACAGAAAAAGGCGCAGCTATTAGAAGGGAATTAGAGCGTTTTATCGTAGACGAAGAAATCAAAAGAGGGTATCAGCATGTCTATACCCCTGAGTTAGCTAAGGTAGATTTATATAAAAAATCAGGTCATTATCCGTATTACAAAGATACGATGTATCCTGTTATGAAAGTAGATGAGGAAGAATTGATTTTAAGACCTATGACTTGTCCCCACCATTTTCAATTGTATTTGAGTAGACCTAGAAGCTATAAGGAACTACCTATACGTTTTGCTGAATTAGCTAAACAATATAGATATGAAAAATCAGGAGAGCTTTCTGGGTTAGTAAGGTTGCGTAGTTTTTGTTTAGCAGACGCTCATATCATTTGTCAGAAAGATCAAGCTGTTTCTGAAATTAACAATGTTTTAGATTTGATAGAATATGCTTCTGGGGTTTTGGGATTACAAAAAGGTCAGGATTACAGTTATAGACTATCTTTAGGAGATAAATCTAATAGCAAAAAATATTATAAAGATGACAAAGCTTGGGATTTTGCTGAAGAAGTATTGCGTTCAGTTTTAATTAAAAGAAAAGCTCCTTTTTACGAAGCTAAAAACGAAGCTGCTTTTTACGGCCCTAAGATTGATATACAAATGAAAAACTTTGCAGGCATAGAAAATACTGCTTTTACTGTACAATATGATTTTGTCATGCCTAAAAGATTTGCATTAATGTATATAGATAAAGATGGTTCTGAAAAAGAAGCTGTAGTTATTCATCGTTCTTCCATCGGTGCCGTAGAAAGAGTCATGGCATTTTTGATAGAACATCATGCTGGTGCTTTTCCTTTGTGGTTAGCCCCTATTCAAGTAGCTATTTTACCTTTAAGTGAAAAACATATAGATTACAGTCAGATTGTATATCAGAAATTACGTGATTTAGATTTCAGAGTAGAATTAACGAATGCTAACGAAACATTAGGTAAAAGAATTAGAGAATCTGAAAGTCAAAAAATACCTTGTATTCTAATTTTAGGAGACAAAGAAGAAAAAGCAAAAACCGTGTCTTTAAGAAGAAGGGGATTAGGTGATTTAGGAGCTGTTAAAATGGATAAATTTTTAGAACTTATTTCCAAAGAACGATCAGAAAAATTATTAAATCCTTTACCTTTAGAATAATGAAATACGATCATTCAAAAATTGAAAAAAGATGGCAGAAAGAATGGGCTAAGAATAATTTTAAAGTTTGGCAAGCTTCTGCTACTTCAAAAAACAAAAAATTCTATATCTTAGATATGTTTCCATATCCTTCTGGAGATGGTTTGCATGTCGGTCATGTAGAAAGTTATACAGCTAGCGATATTTTATCAAGATATTATCGTATGAAAGGTTACAATGTTTTAAATCCCATGGGTTGGGATGCCTTTGGTTTACCAGCTGAAAATTATGCTATTAAAACAAAAACTCATCCAGCTAAAGTAGTTGCTAAAAATATAACTTGTTTTAGGCAACAGTCAGAAGCCATGGGATTTAGTTACGATTGGACTAAAACAATAAATACTACCGATCCTCAATATTATAAATGGACCCAATGGATTTTTTTAAAACTTTATGAAAAAGGTTTAGCTTACGAAGCTGAAGTGCCTGTTAATTGGTGCGATACTTGTAAAACTGTTTTAGCTAATGAAGAAGCGTCTGATAGCAAATGCGATCGTTGCGGTTCTCCGGTTGTGCGTAAGAATTTGCGCCAATGGCTTTTAAAAATTACAGTTTATGCTGAACGCTTAATTAAAGATTTAGATTTATTAGATTGGCCGGAACAAGTGAAAACCATGCAAAAAAATTGGATAGGGAAATCCAAGGGAGC
>CAYNAL010000012.1:0-10043 GCA_964395555.1 uncultured Candidatus Saccharibacteria bacterium | reverse complement strand
AAGGAGAACTCATCCCTTTTTTTATGTCAGAAAAACCTAGTGATTCAATTATCTCAAGATGTTCTCCACCTTTTTGAGATTTAACTTTTCCTATCAAAACTACCCCTTTTTGCCCATTTACAGTCGCCTCATATCCACCTTTTCCCATAAGGTCATCTCTCTCTTTATTTCTTTTAAAAAATTTTTCTGTTTCCCCCTTTAAATCGTTTTGATAACGTTCTGAAAAAGCATCCCAAAATTTACTACGGTTAGGTCCCCATTCTGGACCAAATAATTTATGTAAAATCGTATCAATCGATATAATTTTATCTATTCTTCTTAACATATATTCAGCATCTTCATTGCCTTTTGCACTTAATGCTTTTAATATATCCTTTCCTTCGACTTTACAAGAAGTCATAATAGTCCCATAATGCAAACCTTGTTGGTACCAAGGCACTACTCCACTTGGATCTTTAAGTTCATTGCTCTCTATAATCACCGTTCTCAGTATATCCCTAGATCTCATTAAAAAATTTTGATCATTATCTTTAAACATGTCTACTAAAATATCATTATTGCGCTCAATTTTTAATATTCTAGCTAATTTTTCTAAAGCATTTTGCTGTCTTCCTTCTATGGATTGTACATAAGATTTATATCTCCTTAATGATGCGATCTCTTCTTGTTTTTCCTTCTCAAAAAATTCATTCATTTCTTCTTTTGCCATTTCATGTAATTTTTTAAGAATTTCGGGATTATCTTCTATTTCCTTAATTTTATTAACTAAATCTTCTCTTAATTTATCATGTAAATCTATTATCTTTTTTCTAGACGCAGCCATACTTCCTAACATCCCCTCTTCTTTTTCTGCTATTCTGCCCGATATTTCTCTTTTAATAATCTCAAGGCTAATATTTATATTATTTTTAGCTCTTTGTGCTTCTTCATCACTTCTTTTTTCCAAGCTATCCAAATAATTTTCTAAAAGTGAAATTTTATTGAATTCTCCTTCTGATATTAATCCTTGATTGCAAAGACTTTCATAGTTAGAGGACTGCAATGCCAAACGATAATTTGCTTTTGGTAAATTTTCTAATTTGGATTCTTCTTGTTTTTGTTTTGAAGATATTTTTGAAACTTCATCTAAGGATTTCTGGCGAATATCTATTTTTTCTTTAATTTCTTTATAAGACAAAGGAGGATTTTCAACTATTTTCTGGGTTTCTAATAACAAACTATCTAAATCAGAAAAAGCTGAACCTGGCTTTTCTTGTTCTTTATTCTCTTCTTTTAAAGAAACTTTTTCAAATTCTTTTTTAGAACCTTTAATTTCTTCAAGACCGTTATCTCCCATTTTTTTCATATTCATATATTTTAAAAATTAATTAGTGGGCGCGACAGGATTCGGACCTGTGACCTTTCGCACGTCAAGCGAACGCTCTAACCAACTGAGCTACGCGCCCGTAGCTGTTTGCACTATAGCATTTTTGGTATTTTTTTCAATGCTAAAAAGAATTTTTTGAAAAAAAGAAAAGGCGTCAAAGATAAAAAACCATAAGCAAAACCAAATATAGTCCCCCATAAAACATCTGAAGGCCAATGAGCTCCATTGTATATTCTAGACCAACCTAAAAGAAGCAAAAAAAAGACACTAGGGATAATAAAAGCTCTTTCATAAAAACAAAAAACCAATAGCAAGCCAGTCATCATGGCCATGTGACCTGAAGGAAAAGCTCCACTAGAAGAAATTACACCTAAAGTATGTGCATCAGGTAAGACTAAGTATGGTCTGAGTTGGTAAAAAACATTTTTAAAAATTAATTCTGTCACTAATACATCTATTAAAGTTACTAAAGCAAAACCTAATAGAATATATAGAATATTTTTGCGATCATAGATAAAAACAAAAATTAACAAGGCTAAAACTAAAAAAGCCAAAAAAACGTAATGGCTTAAAACTATTGAAAATTTATCTAAAAGCCAATGGCGAGAATGATTGATGAGATTAAAGATGTAAGTATTCATAAGTATGGTGGGCATGACAGGGATCGGACCTGTGACCCTCGCTTTATAAGAGCGATGCTCTACCACTGAGCTACATGCCCCTTTGTTCCCTGATTCTACCCTATTTCATTAATTTTTCAAATTCTTCTTTTTCTATTGTTTCTTTCTCAATCAACATCTTAGCAATCTTTTCTAATTTGCTTTTTTTCTGAATAATAACTTTTTTAGCTCGTAAATAAGCATCTTTTAAAATATCAGATACTTCTGCGTCTATATCTACAGCTGTTTTTTCAGAATAATTTTTTTCAGAAGAAATCTCTTTTCCAAAGAAAATCATATTACCTGGTTTACCAAAAGAAATAGGACCTAATTTTTTACTCATGCCATAACGTGTCACTAAGCTTCTGGCAATATCAGAGGCTTCTTCTAAATCAGCTGATGCTCCTGTAGAAATTTCTTTAAAAATAATTTCTTCAGCGGCATATCCAGCTAAAAATGCTGCTAAATCATCTAAAAATTCAGATTTAGTTTTTAAATGTTTGTCTTCTGATGGTAATTTTAAAGTGTAACCAGCGGCTCTGCCTCTAGCGATAATAGAAACCTTATGTACCGGATCACAATGAGGTAAAATGGTAGAAACCAAAGCATGACCTGCTTCATGGTATGCTGTAATCTTTTTTTCTGCCTGACTTAAAATATGACTCTTTCTTTCTGGGCCAAGCATGACTTTTTCAATTGATTCTAATAATTCAGTTTGACCTAAGATTTTTTTACCTTTTCTAGCAGCCGAAATAGCAGCTTCATTAGTTAAATTAGCCAAATCAGCTCCAGAAAAACCAGGTGTACGTTCTGCTACTTGTCTAACATTTATAGAGGTATCAGCTAATTTTCCTCTTAAATGAATTTTAACAATTTCTAATCTGTCATCTATATCAGGCAAATCTAACATTACCCGCCTATCAAATCTACCAGGACGTAATAACGCCATATCTAAAATATCAGGTCTATTAGTGGCGGCAATAACAATAACTCTTGTTTCTCTGTCAAAACCGTCCATTTCTACTAAAATTTGATTTAAGGTTTGCTCTCTTTCATCATGTCCTCCGCCCATACCTGACCCTCTTTCTCTACCTACGGCATCAATTTCATCAATAAAAATGATAGACGGAGCTGCTTTTTTAGCATTATCAAAAAGATCCCTTGTTCTACCAGCACCCACACCTACAAACATTTCTACAAATTCAGATCCGGATATATAGAAGAAAGGTACGCCAGCTTCTCCAGCTACGGCTCTAGCTAAAAGTGTTTTACCAGATCCCGGTGGACCCATTAACAATACGCCTCTAGGGATTCTAGCTCCAATGTCTAAAAACTTTTTAGGATTTTTTAAAAATTCTACAATTTCTTTAAGTTCGTCTTTAGCTTCTTTTAAACCAGCGACATCATTAAAAGTAATTTTGTCTTTTTCTGAATTAAAAAGATGAATGTTAGCACGGTTAAAAGAAAAAACTTGCATAGCGCCTTTGTCTGATTTGCGAGTTAAAAACCAAAAGAAACCTATTAATAAAAGAAATGGTAAAAGAATAGGCACAATAATACCAAAAACAACAGCTAAATTATTTTCCGGTAAAACACTAATATTTAAAACTTTAATTTGATCTTCGGTAATTCCATAATTTAATAAAGTTTCTACTAAAGAATTTTCCGGTTCCTTTTCGGTATTTAAAACTTTAGCATCCTTTAAATAGATAACAATGTTATTTTGTTTAACGCTGATTTTATCTACTTCACTATTATTTATTTTTTCTATAAACTGGCTGAAAGAAATTTTTTCTTGTTTATCGCTAGGTGTTTTTCCAAAAAATATTCCATATAAAACAGAAACTAAAACAAAAATAACGATGACTTTAAAAATCATCTGAAAAATCTTTCCGCCTTCTTTTTTATTCTTATCCATATTATTAATTAAATAATATGATAAAAAACAACAAAAAGCAAACTAAAAGCGGAGCTTTTCAGCTCCGCTTCATTTATCTCAAATATTTTACTGAATAATTGGTATAGCACCTCCTCCTTGAAGATGACTCACCGCACTGTCCATGGCTTCATTAGAAGTCGTAATAATTAAATAGTCATTAAAGAAACCATATGTTAAAACTGTTTGAGGAGTGGTATATAAAATACCTCTAATATCAGCTCCCTGGAATGTTCTGGCTTTAAAGACTTTATCTTTTAGTTTGGCTGTAGCAGGCAAAGTCACAAAAAAGTTAGATAAATCCTTAACAATAGTTTTCTTTTCCCAATTCAAAAAATAATCTTTCAAAGCAGGTATATTAGCTTGTCCTACTTCCATAGCCAAACCCAAAGAAGCAGTGGTAGTGCCATAATAAGCAAAGACTAAATATTTTTCTTTTAAGACATCGCTTAATTCTTTAGGTACTTTAGGAACAAAAATACCAGTTATTTCAGGGTTAGAAAGATATTCTGTTTTGAACTTAGGCATTAAAATTTTAAAGGTTTCAACAGCAGCTGGTTTTTTCACCTCAGCTTTAATAGAAGTTAAAATAGTAGCACAAGTAGATAAATTCATGGGCAAAGTATATGCATTATACGGCAAAGTTACTAAAGCCAAAGGTGGAATTATTGTTACCGGAGTAGATGTCACTACAGGAGTAAGTGGTTTAATACAAGTTTTCTGACAATCAGCCAAAGTAATAAAATCACCTACAGGATTTTTAATACATCTATAATTAAAATCACAAGTAAATTTATCGGGAACCCCAACAATGGGCGGTTGAGAATCAAAAAGCTTTGGATACACTAAAAAGTAAAAAGCTAAAGCTCCTCCTATTACTAAAACAGCAATACCGCCTATCATAATTAATTTAGTAGGAATCTTTTTTGACATAACAGGTCTGGGACCTTTAACTTCTTTGGGTGCATTCGCATCAGCCATCATGCCCATAGCAGCATCTCCCCCGAAAATAGAATTATTATTAATGTTAACTGCAGGAGCTACAGGTATTGGTTCTGGTGTTACGGGAGCAGGTGGCACACTGGAAACAACTGGAGGTGGAGTGGGAGAAGTATTTAAATTTTCAACAGGTTGACCTGCAATATTAGGAACTTGTCCTCCTGTATTTTGTAAATTTTTTAAATCATCCTCCATTGTTCTAATAAAAATATTAGACTGAGGAGGTTGAAACTTCTGGTTTGGATCGTCCATATATTTTAAATTATTTAATTATTTTTTTAATATCTTGCTTGGATATAATTATATCACAAAACTTTTAAAAAAAACACAAGTGTCAAGCATATTAAAAAACTCCAGCTTTTTAAACTGGAGTTTTTCTTTTATCGACGTGGTGTCCTACGATCAAAACGTGGTTTTGGATAGCTAGGTTTTTCTTCATATCCTGGTTGCATGGCTTTTAAAGACAAGCCCAAGCGACCATTTTCAATCTTAGTAATTTTTAATATTAAAACATCATCTATCTTCACTACATCTTCTACTTTGTTAACACGATAATTAGCCATTTCTGAAATATGTAATAATCCATCTTGCCAAGGATTGATATCTATAATAGCTCCAAATTCTTTAAGCTGTGATACTTTGCCATCAATAATATCCCCTACCTTATATTCCCTAACAATTTCTTCAATAATTTTTTTAGCTTTTAAAGAAGATTCTTCATCTGGACTGGTAATATATACCAAACCCGTATCTTCTATATCAATAGCTACCCCAGTATCAGCAATAATTTGATTGATAGTTTTACCGCCAGCACCAATCACTCCACCAATCTTTGAAGGATCAATTTCCATGGTAGTGATTCTAGGAGCAAATGAAGACATTTCTTTTCTAGGTTCAGAAATCACTGCTCTCATTTTTTCTAAAATCTCTAAACGAGCTTTTTTAGATTGCTCCATGACCTCTCTGATAATTTTAGAAGTTACACCTGAAATTTTTACATCCATTTGCATAGCTGTAATGCCATTTTTAGTACCAGCTACCTTGCAATCCATATCACCAAAATGATCTTCTGGTCCTTGAATGTCTGTTAAAATTTTGTATCTAGTTTCATCACTCATTAATCCCATGGCAATACCAGCCACTAGTTCTTTAATAGGTACGCCTGCGGCCATTAATGAAAGACTAGTAGCACAAGCTGAAGCCATGGAAGTAGAGCCATTGGAAGATAGAATTTCTGTCACTGCCCTAATGGTATATGGAAAAACTTCTTTTTCTGGGATCATAGGTATCAAAGCTTTTTCTGCTAAAGCACCATGCCCAATTTCTCTGCGTCCCGGAGATCCTAAACGGCCTGTTTCTCCAGAACAGAAAGGAGGAAAATTATAATGATGCATAAATCTTTTTGTACCAGTAACTTCCATACCTTGAATAGTTAAAACATCTCCGGTAGATCCTAGGGTAATAACGGAAAGAGCCTGGGTCGTACCCCTCATAAACAAAGCTGAACCATGAGCTCTGGGTAAAACATCAATCATGATATCTAGTGCTCTTACTTCGTCTAATTTTCTGCCATCAGGTCTTTTATCAGAATCTAAAATATTCTTATGTACCAATTTATCAATTTCTTCTTCAACAACCATCTTGGCAATTTTAAAATCACGATCAGTAAAACTATTGCTTAATAATTCTTTATAAAGTAAATCATTTAAAACATTCAAACTTAAATTCATGGATTTTTTGTTACCAGCATAAACAGCTGTTTCTAATTTATCAGAAAGAAAATGCTTAACATATTCTTCTAATTTGCTGTCTATTAAAACAAATTGCATCTCTTTTTTCTCTTTGGCCATTTCTTTAGCGATCTGATTTTGAAAATCAATCAATTTTTTAATTTTTTCTTGAGCTAAAGCCAAACCTTGTTCAATGATATCTTCTGAAACTTCATTAGCCTGAGTTTCAATCATATTTATTTTTGTCTCTGTGCCTGAAGCTACTATTTCTAAAGACAATCCTTCTCTATCTGCATACTGGGGATTAATTAAAAATCCTTTTTCCTGGCTCCAACCTATTCTTACCCCAGCTACAGGACCTCCCCAACTAATGTCAGAATTTAAAAGAGACAAAGAAGCCGCTAAAATACCAATAATATCAGGGTCATTTTTCTCATCTATAGACAAACAAGTTACCACTACCTGAATATCTCTTCTTAATTTTTGATTAAATAGTGGTCTTAAAGTGCGATCAATAAGTCTGCCGGTTAAAATAGCATTTTCGCTAGGTCGAGATTCTCTTCTAACAAAACGGCTACCATATATTTTCCCAGCAGCATAATATTTTTCTTCGTATTCCACAGAAAGAGGCATGTAATCAATCTCTAATCTGTCTTGCTGACCCATGACAGCAGTAGCCAAAACAATGGTTTGATCCATTTTTACTAATACTGATCCGTTAGCTTGTTCTGCTAAGCGGGAGAATTCAACAACGATATTCTTACCGTCTAATTCCAGACTGTATTCTTTTTTCTCCATATTTTTTAATTTTTATTTATATTGGTAAAATCTTTCTAAGCTTAAATCGATTCACATTGCCACGAATCAAAAACACATCTGGCTTAGAATCTAAATCTAGAAAATCATCAGCTAATTCTTTTAATTTAGTAGAAGCTGTTTTAGAAAAAGCAGCCAACTCTACTTGCCTACCTATCGCTCTTAAATGTTCTAACAAAGGGATGAAATCTCCATCGCCTGTTACTAAGACGATAGCATCAACTACATTGCTTAATCTAATGGCATCAACAGCCATACCTACATCCCAATCAGCTTTCTTCAAACCATCGGGATATATTTGTAAATCTTTTGATCTAAGTTCCCAGCCACTACGAGTTAAAGCATCAAAAAAAGAAGCCTCCCCAGGCTCATCTGATTTAACAACATATGCGATGGCTCTAATTAACTGACGGCTACATACTGTTTCTTTAAGTAGATTTTCAAAATTTACCCTAGCTGAATATAAGTTTTTAGCTGAATGGTACAAATTTTGAACATCCACCAAGACAGCCACACGCTGGCTTTTATGCTTGATGATCATATTTAAATTTTGAGTTTTTTAACCAAACTATTATGGCGACGCATAGATTCTTTTTTCAAAAAATCTAAAAGTTTTTTTCTTCTAGACACCATACCTAAAAGACCCTTACGAGAATGAATATCTTTAGGGTTTTTCTTTAAATGTAAAGCTAACTCTGATATAGATTTGGACAAAAGAGCTACTTGGACTTCCGGAGAGCCAGTATCTTTAATGTGCGTTTTGTACTTCGTTATAATCTTGTTTTTTGTCTGTTTAGCCAACATATTTATATTTTATATATCTTTTCTTTAAATCAGTATAACACAAACGATTGAAGATGGCAAATTCTAAACTAAAATACTAGGATATGCCAAATTAAATACCCAGTAGACCCAAAAAGACAAAGCTAAAAACCATAAAACAGCAAGTATCATAGTAACAATAGAAACCCTTTTCCAGTTAACCTTTTTTGAGGTAAAAAACTTAGAACGCAAGAATTTTTTGTAAGACATATGTTTTTTGATTATTAAATACATTATATCAAAAAACTTTCTTAAAAGCCAACCTTGTGATTTTAAAAAGGAAAGGTATAATAAATATTGTGCGACATATATATGATATTAAATCAACTCATTAAGGATTTTCTAGATTATCTAGAAATAGAAAAAAACCGCTCACCTAAAACACGGGAAAACTATGCTCGTTATTTGAATCGTTTTGTTTTTTGGTTAGAAAATGAAACAAACAAATCTGCTGACTCTTTAGATGCTTCCTACATTAATAATGATAATGTAAGAAAATACCGTCTTTGGCTTAATCGTCAAAAAAATTCAGATGATGAAATTCTTAAAAGAAACACTCAAGCATATCATATCATTGCCCTACGTAGTTTTTTAAAATATCTTACTAGAAGAGATATTAAAACTTTGGCAGCGGAAAAAATAGAATTACCTAAAATTCCTTCTAGGGAATTAGATTTAATTAGTATAGAAGAATTAAATAGATTACTATCCGCCCCTGATACCAATACTTTATCAGGTAAAAGAGACCAAGCTATCTTAGAAACTTTTTTTTCCACCGGCTTGCGTGTTTCTGAATTATGTAAACTTAATAGAGATAATATTAATTTAAAAAGAGGAGAATTTTCCGTTAAAGGTAAAGGCGGTAAAATCAGAGTGGTTTTTCTCTCAGAAAGAGCTAAAAAAAGCATATCAACATATTTAGAAAAAAGATTAGATATTGAAGAACCTTTGTTTGTTAACATATCTCGATCTAAAAAAATAAAAGAAAGTTTGAGGCTCAGTCCTAGATCAATAGAAAGAATAGTAAAAAAATATGCTTTAGCTGCTGGTATCATGAAAAAAATGGTACCCCATACTTTAAGGCATGCTTTTGCTACAGATTTACTCCAAAACGGCGCTGATTTACGTTCTGTCCAAATGTTGTTAGGCCATGCTTCCATTACTACTACCCAGGTATACACTCACTTAACAGACAAAGAGCTACAGCAGATTCATTTGACTTTTCACGGTAAAAGGCTCAGAAAGTGAAAGATTATCCTATATTTATAGTCATATATTATGAAAGAAACTAACTTAGAAAAACTGTTTTTAGAAGCTTACAACCAATATGCTTCTAAAATCTACAAACATATCTTCTTCAGGGTGAATAACAACCAAACTGCGCAAGACCTTACTTCAGAAACCTTTTTAAAAACCTGGAGATATCTTAGGGAAGGAAATAAAATTGATAATATTAAAAATTTTATTTACCGTGTAGCCCATAATTTGATAGTAGATTATTATAAAAGTAACTCACGACATAAGGAAGTATCAATAGAAGATCTAACCGAAGAACCAGCTACAGATAGCTCAGATTTTTTAGAAAGCTTTCATCTAAGTTTTGAATGCGAATATGTTTTAAAAATCATTCCTACTTTACCTGAAACCTATCGCCAAATCATCACCTACCGATATATCGATGAATTAAATGTTTTAGAGATAAAAAAGATTACAGG
>CAYNAL010000011.1:0-4292 GCA_964395555.1 uncultured Candidatus Saccharibacteria bacterium | reverse complement strand
GCTATAAATAGCTTTTACTTTTTCGGCTGTTTGTATTACTTGCCGATATTCTTTTTTATTAACCCCAACTTCTATAACAATTCTCTTTTCGCCCCCAGAAAAAATAAAATCTGCTCCACCCTTAGCGCTATCATAGGTAAGTGAATAAAACAATTTTTTATCACACAAATGATAAAGATACATTCCCACTAAATCTTCCAATAATTTTCCACGGACGTTTTGCTCGTTTATAGTATTGCCGATTGTTTTATAATACATTGCCCTAAAAGCCGGAGAAGAAAAAAGATACTTAGATGGTTTTTGGGTTACTTGTTTAAAATGCGAACCTTGAGGATAGATACGATGTAAAACTTCAGTTTGTTCCAAAGCTGAAAAAATTTCTGCTATTTTGGGTCTTGAAATCTCAAATTTTTCAGCCATTGTAGTGAAGTTTAAAACATCCATATCAGCTACCGCATATAAAATCGCAGAGATTTTACTAATAATTTCAGAGCCCAAAGATCGCATTTGCGGGATGTCTTTATTAATTACCCTGTCTAAAGACTTACTAATTTGATCATATACTAAGGCTTCATTATCCAAAGCAATCATAAAAGGCAAAGAACCATAATAAAGATAATTTTCAAAATCCAAACGACTTATTCCTAAATAATATTTATCTATTTTTTTCTCACAATCCTTTATCTTGTTATAAGCTTCTTGGGCATCTTTACTAAAAAAAATCGCATTACTCAATTCTTGATCTAAATCTTTTATTTCAGATTTATTATATTTTATTTTTATAAATTCAGTGAAAGACAATGGATAGATTTTTTCATAGATAGCACGACGAGCGATATCAGGATTACTATTTATTAGTGCCGCCGCTGACCCCGTAGAAAACAAAAAAACATTTTGAGATCGGTCATATATCGATTTTAAAACTACACCCCATTTTTTATCATATTGAACCTCATCTAAAAATAAAAATAAGGGCTTGTCTAAATTAGTGATAGACCGACCGATTATTTCTTCAAATGTGCTTATCACTTCATTAATATTGCTCCCCAGTGTCTGAGTTATTTCATCAACTGAAAGAATTAAAAAATAACCATCTATATTCTTTTTGGCATAATATAGCTGATACATTACAGTAGTTTTGCCTGCTCCGCGCAAACCAGTTAAAGTTACCCAGCGATATGCCTTGTTACCATCTAAAAATTGATCTAAATAAGACTGTATTTTGATAAAAACATTACGATTTGGCCGTTTATTGTTCTGGGCATCAAAAACATATGCTCTAGCCCTAAAATCAGCCTGAGCCATTTGATCATTAATATATTCTTTAATTTTAGAAATATTTGTATTCATAAATTGATTATAATTCAGTGTTAATTACAGTATACATCAAACATTCATTCGGTGTCAAGTGGAGTTAACACTGAAATATTATCTTGATTTTTGCCTGTATTTTAAACACTTTTTGCTTAATTCTATAGATTGCATAATCCAAAAAAATCATTTAAGTACCTTAATTTTTTAAAGGTTACATATCTTTTATAAAACTCTTTGTCCCCTGCTAAATGATCCAACTAAAAAAAACAAGAAAAATCTTGTTTTTAATTTAAATCAAATTAATTAAACTTTTTAATTTCTTTTTTAAAAAAATCTTTTACACTTTTAAAATCTATATCCTTTTGGTTTTTAAATCTAATAGGTTCAAAAACAATGTCTTTAAAGTATATCAAACTTTTTAAAACCAAACTTATATCTAAAGATGGCATTTTTTTAATTAATTTTGACAAAATTTCATTTAAAGAAATCTTTTTTAAAATAAAATACAAATCCACGTAATCTTTATTTGTAGCCCTACTAGTAATAGCGCCTAATTTCATACAAGCGATATCTTCTATAGAAGCAATTTTTAAATATTTTTCTTCAATTAATTTATTAACTAATTTATACGGATATGAAAAAAAACTAAGTTTTACATCATCTAAAATAATAGTCAGGGTATTTTCTTCTTGTTGGACTTTAGATAACTTATGATTTTTATAATGCTTTTGTATCTTTTCCCATAGCAATGATGCCTTGAAATCTTTCAAAGAGAAAAAATCAAAATCAACGCTATCACGATGACCCAATTGTAACGCTAAGCCAGTGCCTCCGGCTAAATAAAAATCCTTGTTAAAATAACCCAATAAAGGTAAAATAGCTAAACTTTTCTTTTTTAAAATATTGTAAAACATATTTAAAATCGAGATTTGGATAATTTAGTTTGATCTACATCTAGAATAAAAGTCCAATAATTCAAAGATTTGTCATTTAGCTCACCATGGGCGCCATGGTCTATTAAAACTTTTTTAATCACAGGCTTAGAATAAGTTTTAAAAAGCCATTTAGTAGCTTGAATATCTCCTATATTCAAGATATTTAAAATAATTCTTTCTTTATTTTTCGAAAGATCCATCTTTTTCCAATCGCAAGACCACAAGAATTTTCTAATATATTGAGGTATCATACTTATATTATACCATAAAATAGGTTAAAAATCATCTCTATAAAACAAACAAAAAATCCGTTATTTCTTTACGGCAATATACAATCCCCTATTTTTCATAAGGCCATTTTTTAAGAACTTAGCTTGAAAACCGTTCTTTTTTAAAATATTTAAAAATTTATCAACATCAAAAAGACCTAATTCATGTTTGTCATGTAAAAACTCCATTCCATTTTTTGTAGCAACAAGAAAATGAAAATCCATAATAGCTATATCTTTACGCCTATCACTAACATGCATACGACAAATTTTAATGTCTGGTTTATCAACAAAATTTGCATGTATAGTTCCTGCGTGATAGATATCTTTTGTAATAAATGGTTCTATAATAAGAACCCCTCCACTTTTTAGATGTTTATTAAAAGAAACAATCGTTTTATTCAAATTAGCCCATGTTTTTACGTATCCGATAGAGCTGAATAAACAAGTAATCGCATCAAATTTCTTTTTCAAATCAAAAGAAATCATATCCGCTTGTTGAAATTTCAATTTTGGAAATTTTTTCTTAGCAACCTCCAGTATATCTTTATTTAAATCAGTGCCAGTAATTTTATAATATTTTTTAAGAAACTCTATATGATTACCTGTTCCACACGCAACATCTAATAACTCAGCACCAGGTGTTTTTTTATTTTTTTGAATTAAGCCATGAATAATATCAGCTTCTTTTTTATATGGTTTCCAAGCATATATTAAATCATAATACTTAGCTAATTTTTCGTACATTTTCTCTGTTTTCATATTATTGATAATAAATTTTATTTTTCTAAATTATTTATTTTTAATAAATCATAGATACAATGATTATTGCCGATACGCATAACCGTGCAACCACCAAAACATCTATATTTATCTTTACAATTACGGCATTTTTGATCATTATTAATCATCTCATTTAATCTATATCTTTTAAAACCTTTCTGCCAAATATCTAATATAGAATCTTTTTTTATATTTCCTTCAATATATTCTAACGTATCAGGTTGTTCTGGGCAACCGCGCACATTACCACTAACACCAACGCAACATGCTAATATACCCACTGAACATAATGCTGGCTCATCACGCACAATTTCTTCGTAATTAGCAAGAAAAGGTAGATTTTCACCAAGATAGATATACATTTTTTGATGATTTTTCTTTTTAACAAAATCAAACAAACTTTTTAATTGATTAGCATTCAATAATAATTTTTTTGAATTTTCTGCTCTACCAATAGGCATTATAATACCAATGCGCCATCTATCTAT
Source organism: uncultured Candidatus Saccharibacteria bacterium (assembly GCA_964395555.1). Taxonomy (GTDB): domain Bacteria; phylum Patescibacteriota; class Minisyncoccia; order UBA6257; family JAPLYJ01; genus JAPLYJ01. The sequence continues at coordinate 503 of CAYNAL010000011.1, read as the reverse complement.
CTTAAGTTTAGCCAATAAATCATGTAATTTTTCTAATTCATCAAAATTGCTTGAAGTTAAGGTCGTTGCTACGGAAAGGAGGGGTATTTTAATAGCTACAAGATTTTTTATTGCTTCAGTAGCACGAAAAAAACTTTCAGAATTATTACGAATCTTGTTATGCGTTTCCTCTAATCCATCAAGGCTAATCTGGATAGAATCAATTTTTGCTTTTTTAATTTCTTCTGCTTTTTTTCTATCAATTAAAAAACCATTAGAAGCAAACCCGGTTCCCAAGCCTTTTAATTTTGCATATAACAAAACTTCTAACAGATCATTACGCATAAAAGGCTCACCGCCCGTTGCTCCAAAAAAACATCTTTTAATTTTAGAAATATCATCTATTACTTTTTTAATTTCATCAGTAGTAAGTTCTGTATCATAACTTTCTTTTGAAGCTCCACAATGCTCACAATGCAAATTACAACGACGAGTACAATCCCAAGCAATAAAATTAGGTAGTC
>CAYNAL010000010.1:0-2713 GCA_964395555.1 uncultured Candidatus Saccharibacteria bacterium | reverse complement strand
ATTATTTGTAAATCAAAATCTAAGTTGTTAAGAAAACGTTGCCAGGAAGTAATAATATCTTGTTGTTCGCTTTCTGATTTAAGTTCAAAATTTATACCAGAAACTTTTAAAACAGAACGCAAAGCGCTATTTTTTAAAATAATTACGCCATCTCGTATTTGATCTATAGCTACGAGAGATTGTGAGGCAGCATATTCTTTTGAAGTGTTAGCCATATTATGGTTGATAAGTTCTTTTTTTAATGTCTAGTGCTTTAGCAATTTGGCTTATATTCTCAGAAGAGAAAGTTTTTTGAAATATTTGTGGTTTGATTACGGGGATATTTTTTTGTGTTTTAGGGATATTTTTTTGTTTATTGTTCTGGTCAATCGTTTTATTCCAAAAATAGTATTTAGGAAGCCACAAATGCCTGATAGCAGCGATGATCAAAGTATATAGCGGTAACCCATTAATTTTAGCAAATGCTAAAGTTGCAGCAATGGTAAAGAGAATAAAAATTAAAAGCATTTTTAAAAAAACAGAACTAACCATTAGCCAAATAAATAAACTTAAGATACCTGCTCCTAGAATAAACCAAAATTGGGTTAGAGTTAATATCCAAACAAATTTAGTTTCTTCATCTACAAATTGTGGTATTTGATAATCCATTTTTTTAATTTTCTCTTAAATCTATAGCATTGCCTATTAATTTTGTTTCTTCGTCTAATGGCCTAGAAGTTGGTTTTAAAGAAGGCATATTATTCGTTTTGTCTTCAGTGACAATATTTGGTTTTTCAAAAGTTATTTGATTATAATCATATACTATTTTATTTTCCGGGTTTACGCTTAAAGATTCTTTGGAACGGAGATTAATAGTTTCGGTGATTTTTTTAAAAGGGTCATCTTTTTCGACAGTCTTGTCATATTTAATAGGCCCTTCTACTATTTTTTGAGGTTGATCTTGATTAAATTTTTTAATATTAGTTACAGGAAACTTACTTAAATCAACGTGGCTTTTTTCTTCAGATTTTTGAGCCTTAAAACCTTTTTCTTCAGAAAAAGCTACTTCTAATGCTGGAACAGGGTTTCTTTTAATAGGTTTTTTTGCTTCTATTTTTAAAGATTTGAGCTCATCTACGTCTGATTGTTTAACTTGGCTCATTTGGGATAAAACGGGAGGTTGATAAGAAGTTCCTCGCATGGCAGAAAGAAGCTTAGATTGATCAGCGGTATTTTTTAAGTCAATCACAGGATTATTTTGAATAATGGGATTGTTTTTAACATTGTCTTGAAAGGTTGACTCATTTTTTTCTTGTTGGCTTTCTATCAGTCTATCAACGGGATTTATTTTTTGTTCTTGAACGGGCGCATTGTTTTGTTGGGGTATTGGGGGAGATGTAACAACCTGAACAGGAGTTTTAACAGTAGTATCAATACTATTTATTTTAGACATTTTTTGAGCCAAGCTAGTTTGTTCTCTTAATTTCATAATTTGGTCAATGGGGTGAATGCCATGCGTTATTGGCGTGGGATTTGGTTTTTGAGCTTGAGGTATAGTTGGAGCTGGCACAACATTAGACGGGGCAGGGTTGTTAATAATCTCTTGGGAAAAAACTTTTTGTTTTTCTAATTGATCTAAGCTTTCTTTCAAAGGTTCTAAAATTTGTTTTTCTAAAATTCTAGAAAAGATAAGAATTTTGTTTGGAGTAATATTAGTTTTTTTCTGTAATTGTCCTGATAATTGATTTCGGTTTAATCTACCAATAAAAATATTAGCTAAAATACTTAGAACTGTTTTTTTAAGTTCGCCGTCCATAACAATCCCACATAAGTTTGAAGCAGTTGTGATTTTTTCTAACATATCAAAATCCCAAAGTGCCTCTTGTAAGTCTGAAGGTAGACTTTCAAACAACTTGTATATTTCTTTTTTATTTTGATCTTCTACAGGCATTTTTTTGTTTATAAAAATTAGAATAAATTATTAAGTGATTAAGGCAGATATTGGAGCGAATGGAGTACCAAGAGCAGCAAACTTTGGATTGCCTGCGGTTATATCAAGTCCGGTTTCTTCCCGATATAGAGTATTTAGGAAACGGTAAAATGTAAGCCTCTCAGTTGCTTTAGCACTTCGTAATATATTCAAAAATTGTGTTATTTCCATTTGATTGATTGCCTGGCTAAATGCTCTTATACCTTGTAGCCTTGCCCGAATACCAGCCAATCCTCTATTTTCAAGGTCTTTTATATATGGATACCAGAATGATCCTTGATTTGTCTGGGAATTTCGAGATTTATCAAGAATTTCTTGTTTTACAGTAAGTACTACTCCGTCTCTTACAGGTCCAGCAGGGATAGAAGTAATATCTGCTTCTTCCATTAGTTTCCAACTAGGCATAATAGTTTCTATAGATTTTATTCTCGGATCATTTGGAAATTGTTTCTTTAATCTTACATATGCTTCCCTGTCTTGTGGGAGTAAATTACTACCTTTGCCTGCGTCGGTTAATTGATTTAAGGTTTCCATAACATTTGCATTCCATTCAGAACTATTATGACGTGGAGATCTATAGAGATCATTTAATATTGTTCTTAATTGTGTAGCATTTCCTGTAGCGCCCCTATTTGTTAAATCTGATTTAATTTTTTCTTCTTGTTTCGTTTGTGCTGCTTTACTAGCTTGCATCATTGGCGTAGCCATATTTCGGATTGCTTTAAATTTTGAGCTTGCTCCCCA
>CAYNAL010000009.1:0-3388 GCA_964395555.1 uncultured Candidatus Saccharibacteria bacterium | reverse complement strand
AACTGTACTACAAGTTTTGATCTTTGCGATGATTCTTCCTTGATAAAGTGACTTTCATCTGCCACAACTGTTCGGAATTTCCGAACAGTTAACCAATCTAAATGTTTCTTTAACAATTCGTAGTTTATAATCGTAATATTTTTTGGATCGTAGTTTGTTTTCCCATTCATCACTACAGTTGAAACTCCAAGGAGCCATGTGTTGATTTCTCTTTGCCAGTTTAGCTTTACTGATGCCGGGCAAATAATTAGCGCCGGATATCCACCAACTGCTTCTATTGTGGCTAAAGCCTCAATGGTTTTTCCTAACCCGGGCTCGTCTCCGAAGAGAACTCTTTTATTGTCTACAGCATATTTTACTGCTACTTTTTGGAACGGCCTTAGTTCTCCACCAAGTCCTTTAACCTTGTAATCTGAAGTTGTTGCAGATGATGCAACAAGTGTCTTTGATTTTGCTTGGACTGCTGACGAAAGCATCATAATCGCTTCGTGTGTTAATTCAAACTCTTTGTGCCTGAGTGAAAATTGTAGCACACTTTCTACATCAAGGATTGGCACATACCAATATTTCATCTTTGGTTCAAATCTAGCCGTGCTTATCTTTTTTATTTCTTCTTTAATTTCAAAATTATATGGAAATGAAAACACAAAATATTCTTTACCAACCGTTATAAGCGAGGGTTGTTTCACAGCAGTATATTGTGGTTTCACATATGCTGGTGGCTCCGGAATACTTGCATAATCAATCCCCTGTTTTTTTAACTGTTTACTATATTTCTTTATGATATGCCATAGCGATCGTGCTGTTTTTGGATATTTCTCAACGAGATGCGGAACTAGGTCTGCGTCTATCTTATTAAAACCAGTACCATCTACAGTTCTAGCACCATCGCACCTTGAGGACAGTATAGCTATAGCGTCAAGTAACAAATCGTTTCCCAATATTCTACTCCTTTATGTCGTTGGCAAGGGAGGGGTGAAACATTCTCCCTTGCCAACGTGTTCCCATTAGGCGTCTGGCCCGATATAGTTTCTAATCTGTTTTTTTAATGTAGTAACTTTTTCTGCTGTAATTTCACAGAATTCAGATAGCTTATCTAAACTGTCTGAGATATCTTTTACCTTTAGCACGAGCGTGTCTACTACATGAATTACTTTGTATAAAAGCTCTTTTTCTTCTTCTGTCATTTTTTCACCATTTGTTCTGTATTCTTCCAACATCTGCCCTAAGCATATCTAACTGACGTTTGATATCGTTGCATTCTTGCGACAATGTATTGGATAAGTGAGTTGTTACATCATGCAACGATCTTATCTCTAAACGATTAGTCTCAGCGATGTTAATCATCCCCTCTAAGCGCTCGGTATTTAATCTTAGTAAATCTGTAAGGTAGGTTAGCGCTCTGGCTATAATTTTATCTGGGTTTTCTACTGGCCCAGTATATCCATATACTGTTTTTGGCAGTTCTTCAGCCATTATTCCTTCGCTTGTTTCTCTTCTTTATTACGAATGATAGATAGGTTTACCTTAACATCAGTGCCGTCTACACCCTTGAATCCACCAGTGCTGGCAACGAGTTGTGACTTGCCACTCGCAGATGGTCGATCAAATCCTGCGCCGATTGGTACCTTAATAATTAGAACCTCGTTCTCAATCTCAAAATCAATTTCGTTCATTTTATTCTCCTTTAGAATTTTATTTGTTTTGTTTTGGCAAATTCAAATTTTAAATCACGACAATCAATATGCCAATCTGTAGTTTTGTCATCAATTACAAAACCCCAAATCAACCAGGTGTTTCCAGGATTTTTTACTCCCTTAAACCTATCAAAGGATAGCGCCTTCTTCCAGATGTAATCATAGGTTGTTTCGCTAACGCTGGGATATCCTATGACTGATTGTATTCCTCTCCATGACCTTCCCAGCGTATGGTCGTAGAAAGCTACGATATAATCAGATTCACAGTTAGCGCGACGAAATATCTTATCGATATCATCTTTGGATAGTGATTTAATGTTCTGATATTTTTTAGATCGTTTTTCGTTGTTATCTATCATCCTCTTAACTCCAAAGATACGGAAACCATTTAGCAAATAACTGAATGCCTTCAACAGTACTCTCCTTCTCGGCATAGTCAGATACATAGTCATTAAATGCTTGTTCTATCTTATGCAATATTTCGTGCCATTGTTCTGCAGTTAGTTCAGCTGGATGTCCTTCATCATGGTTAAGATAGTGCCGTATCGCTTTTGGAATCCAACCAGCTAAATATAAATCAAGGTTCCAAAGGTCTCTGTCGGAATATCCACGCTTTCCTCGTTGTAGAAAATCAGCAATATTCCAGCGCAATTCCTTGATGTGGTGAGCGACATGATAATAGGCAGTTTTAATTTTGCGTGACAGGCTGGCGTCTCTGCGATCCAGGTATGCCATTTTTTCCCTTAGTGTTGTTACTGAATTTTCATTGTCGATGTGCCAATCGTTCATGTCGCTCACCTCTTTTTTCCTTATGCTACGAAATTATCAACCATAGCTGGGATATATTCCTCAACTACTGCTTCTGGAAATGCTGGCGGAGCGGTCGGCGAGGTAGTTGCTGCTACTGCGGCGCGCGCTTCCGTCCTCATCGTTTTTAGCGTTGTGATAATATGGTCCAGCTGGGTTTGTGTCATATCCTCTACTCGAGTTACACGGTATTTGGACAAGAACCTGTCTGGGAAATTTACTCCAGCTTCTCGCATGAGGTTATTAATAAGCGCTACCTGTTTAGGTGTTGCAGTCTTAATTGGCGACGCAACCGCTTGGTCTTCTGGACTAACCGCTATTCCGGTAGTCTGACCTGACATATTCATCAGGCTTGCCAAATTATACTTCGTTCCCTTAACCAAGTCGTCAAAATAAACATTCTCGTAGTCGTTCTGATGCTCAATCCTTAAACTCGTCTTCAATTTAATTCTCCTTTTTATTTTTAATTCCATCGAATTCGATGGGTTTGGCTGATAATAATGTTGTTGCAACGCACAATTTAATTATATACTAGCCAGTCATAAAAGTCAATAGCCTCCTTTCAACCTGCATAGCGTAGACCGTCTCCGTATTCAATAATAGAGCTGTAATTCTTAGGGTAGTAATGTCTAATTACAGCAAAATCTTGAAACTGATACCATACACCAGGAATAGTAATTAACCTCTCTAGTTGCAGGCGTAGGTTGTATTCGTTGGCTGCTGCGTTTCTTTGAGTTAATGAAATAAGATTTTCTTGATCCTTGAATCGCTCTACTCCTGCTACATATTTATCAAGGTTGTTTTGTGACAGAAAACAATTTGGTGTGTCTGGTTCTACAGGCCAGACTATTGAATTTAAAATTTTTAGTTCGTTTCTATGCTTT
>CAYNAL010000008.1:0-6503 GCA_964395555.1 uncultured Candidatus Saccharibacteria bacterium | reverse complement strand
AATAGGATTTTTAAAAAAACCAAAAAACTTTTTTACTTTATACTTCTAATTTTAAACCTAATAAAATAAAAAGCAACTGTGGATAACTTTTTTTCTTAAAAAATATATATTTTATCAAAATTAAAAACCAATTAGCTGTATTTCCGTTTCCAAATTCAAAGAAAATTTTTCTTTTACATTTTTTTGACACAAATTAATTAAATAATATATATCGTTAGATGTCGCTTTGCCTAAATTAACAATAAAGTTAGCATGCTTTAATGATATTTGAGCCTGATTGTATATTGTGCCTTTTAAACCACATTGTTCGATGAGCCAACCAGCCGCAATGACATTATTTGTTACGGGAGAATCTGAAAATAATTTTAAAAATTCATCTGTATCTTTTAAAATCACATTTTTAAAAACACTACCAGCACAAGGATATTCTAAGGGTTGAGATAATTTTCTTTTATTGATATTTTCCTTTAATAAATTTTCTGATTTATTACAATCCCCTTCTTCTAATTTTAAAAAAGCCTGCCAAACAATTAAATTATTTTTTTTCTTAAATGTGCTCTCTCTGTATGAGAATAAACAATCCTTTTTGGCATATTCTTTCCAAAAACATTTTCCTTCTAAAATCTCTGCTATTTTTAAATTTAAAACAGTGTTAGCAATCTCTCCGCCAAAACAACCAGCATTGCCTCTTATTGATCCGCCTAAACTTCCTGGAATTCCTGCAGCCCATTCTAAACCTGACAAATTATTAGAAAGCATAAAATTAACTAAAGTGGTCATCTTCGCGCCAGCTCCGGCAGAAATCAAATCAGGAGATATAAAATTTAAATCATTATTAATTAATTTAATGATCAGCCCCCTATAACCAGCATCGCTAAATAAAACATTACTACCTCCAGATAATATAAAAAATGGTAAATCTTTTTCATGCGCCCATAAAACAGCTGAATCTAAATCAGATTCTGTTTTAACTTCTACAAAAAAATCAGCCAGTCCTCCTGTTTTATATGTAGTAATATCTTTTAACAAAATATTTTTTAATATATCAATCATATATCATATATATTATACACTAAGAAAACAAAAACAGCATTAATCTGAAAGCGGGACGCCGGAGGAGTTTACTCCGTTGTTTGTATTAAGTGAGTGCATAGCCTCACGGCACCCCGCTTTCTAGGATAATACTGTTAGATAACATGATATCAATTGAATTTAAAAAGGTCAAACTAAAAACCCCGCCTTGCGGCAGGGCCAAACAACTAGGAGCAACCACATCTCATATATAATATTTAATGCAGACACTCGCTTAATTAGTTACAATATACTCTTTTTAAGGTTAAAAGTCAAACAAAATTTAATTTGACAACAAAAGCCAAAAGAGTATAATATTTGAAAAGCTAGGCTCTTGATTCAGTTAGGCGCGTAAGTAAATTCGCCATTAATAAATCGAGTTAAGCTAGCGGTCGAATTAACTTAAAGCGTAACAATTAAATGAGACTTTTTGTAGGAAACCTTCCTTTTAGCTCTACCAGCGATCAGCTGAAAGAGCTCTTCGAATCTGTCGGTACGGTAGAAGCTGTTGACATTATTGTCGACAAAATGACCAACCGCTCCAGAGGTTTCGGTTTTGTGGACATGCCTGATGACGCTGCCAAAGAAGCTATTACTAAGCTTAATGGTGCAGAGTTAGATGGTAGAAAGATTTTTGTCAGCGAAGCCAAACCCATGAAGAGAACTGAGAGATAAAAAAATTAGGTTTTAAAATCCCCCGCTTTTGCGGGGGATTTTTGTATCTAACACTTACAAACCTAATTCTTCAGAAATACCTTGCATAGCCTTTAAAGCAATATCAATAAAATCAACTAAACTTAATCCTAACAATTCTTCACATTTCAATATCTCTTCGCGCCTGGCTCCTCTAGCAAAGCTTTTTTCTTTAAACCGATTCAAAACATTTTCTTTGTTTAAAAGAGAGATTTTCTTTTCTGGTAAAACCAATGTCGCTGCGACAATTAATCCGGTCAAAGAATCTAAACAATACAAAGCTTTTGCCATTTTAGTATCAGGTAAGATACCATGGGAAAAATTATGAGTTTTAACAGCTTGAGCTATTTCAGAATCAAAACCATATTCTAAAATCATCTGGCTCCCTATCAAGCTGTGTTTTTCAGGATTGTTTTTAGTTTGTTCATAATCAATATCATGAAGCAATCCTGACAAACCCCATTTTTCTCTGTCTTCTTGAAAATGATCGGCTAACGCTATCATAGCAGCCTCACAAGCTAAAGAATGTTTTACAAGATTAACTTCATTAAGATTTTCTTTTAAAAACAACAAAGCTTCTTCTCTTTTAATCATTTAATTTTCTTCTAACTTTTGGAACATATCTTTGGTTGCCCCGCATTGCGGACAAACCCAAGTATCAGGCAAATCTTCGAAACGCTTACCTTCTTTGGCCTCATCGAAGATGTAGCCACAGATAGTACATTGCCACTTCATATGTTTAAATTTTTTTAATTATTTAGATTCCGACCTTAAATCTATATACATTGTAAAACAAAAAAACAAAAAAATACAGCAAAAATATTAAGCATATTTTTTTACCAAAGCAACAAAAGCTAAACCTCTCTCAAATTCATTATTAAACATCCCAAAACTAGCTGCCGAGGGAGATAAAAGCACTACATCCCCTTTTCTAGATAAAACTACAGCCATCTTTACCGCTTTAAGCATACTATCTGCTTCTACCAATAATTTAGTTTTATTTTTTAATTTTTCTTTTATCAAACATGACGCATCATAAGCGGGATGATTTAAAAGAATTATTTTTTTAATTTTATGTGATTTAATAATCATTTTTATTAAATTTCTAAAATCAAGTTTTTTATCTCTTCCTCCTAGAATAAGTATGATGGGTTGCTTTAAAAACGATAGAGCTGCTTCTGTAGCTTGAGGCATGGTAGCAGCTGAATCATTAATGTATTTTACCCCATCTTTTTCTAAAAAAAGATCAAAGCGATGTTTAGGATTTCTAAATGTTTTTAAAACTTTAATCATGCTAGCTACTGATAAATGACAAGATAAGCCTACCCCTATTGCTGCTAAAATATTATTTTTCTGATGTTCCCCTAAAAGCGATGTTTGTTTTAAATCAAAAATTCTAATACATCTATTTTTTTCACGATAAAAAATAACATTGTTTTTAACAAAAATTAAATTCCCTATTTTCGGTCCCTGATTTAAAGCTGAAAACCAGATAATTTTAGAGTGCGTTTTTCTAACAGTTTTTTTAGATAAAGAATCGTCATAATTAACAATCAAAAAATCTTTTTTTGTCTGATTTTTAAAAATTAAAGATTTTACCAAACTATAATGGTATAAATCACCATATCTATCCAAATGATCTGACCAGATATTGGTAATAACAGCTTTTTGAGGTCTAAAAAATTTATCTCTAAAACTTTCTAATTGCTGAGCAGATATTTCTAAAATCACCGTCGTATCTTTTTTAATTTTAGGTAAAACATTAAAAGCAGAAATACCTAAATTACCAGCTAACACAGCTTTTTTGTTGTCAACTTTAAAAAACTCATATATTAAATGGGTAGTTGTTGTTTTGCCTTTAGTCCCTGTCACAGCTATTAAAGGTTGGTTAATATCTAGAAGCTGATAAAACAAGCTGATTTCTGTTTCAATAGAAACATGAAATTGACGAGCAATTTTCAAATAAAAATTATCATCTCTCACTGCGGGGTTTTTAATAATCAAATCAGTATTTTTAAAATCTTCTTCTCTGTGCCTGCCTAAAACATATTTAACTTTTAAGCCTTTTAATTTTTTTAAAGAAGGTGCTAATTGTTTCTGATTTTTTAAATCAGTGGCTAAAACCTTAGCACCGGATTTTATTAAAAATTTAATGACGCCTACGCCTCCGTCATTTAACCCAATCCCCATTACGGTTACTTTTTTATTTTTTAATTTCAAATCCATAAGAATTTTAGACCCTTTTAATATCTTCCATATATGATATCATTTTTAATATGACAAAAACAACAATTCAAAGATACTTGCTTGCCTGCGCCTGTCTTTTTTTAACTGTTTTAATAACCAGCGCTCACCTTAATAACCAATTGATTTCTTCATATCAAAAATTGGAATCCTCTGAAATTCTAGATCGCTACGATGAAAGAATCGCACTTTTACCTAACAGCCAAGGGTATTACAGTACATTTTTAGAAGAACCTCCTGATAATTTTAAAAAATGGCTTTTGAATAAAGAAGATAGATTTTTCTATTTTCATCTAGGTATTAATCCCATTAGCATTTTAAAAAATCTTCTTAGCAATTTAGGTTTTAATAATCGTCAAGCTTCTAGCACCATTTCTCAACAATTAGCCAAAACGCTTCTTCATCAAGAAAACAAAAGAACAATACAAAACAAAATCAAAGAAATATTGTATGCTTTTAATTTAGAATTGTATCATAGCAAAGATGAGATTTTAACCATGTATATTAATACCATATACTTTGGTAACCAAATTCAAGGATTAAAAGAAGCTAGCCAGTATTATTTTAATGTTGACCCGAATTGGCTTTCTAATAATCAAATTTTTAGATTATTAGCTACCATTAATAGCCCCACAAACCGCAACCCTTTAACTTTTTCCAATACGTCTTGGGCTACTTATTGGTCAAAGAAAGCTAATCAACCTTGGGTTATTGAGGAAGAAAAAATTACTGATATTAGAATAAACGCCCAAAAATACATTAAAACAGATAGCTCGTATTTTGAATTAAGCTCACATATCAAACCAACAAATAATATTTTAAAATTAACTGCTGACAAACAATTAACAACTGATTTAAGAAAAATACTATCTGATAATTTAGCTAACCTACAATTAAAAAATGCTCACAATGGAGCTATCGTAGTTATTAAATTACCGGAAAATGAAATTTTATCAATAATAGGTAGCCCCAATGTTGATTCGGGAATTTTCGGCAGACAAATAGATATGAGTTTAAAACCCAGAGCCATAGGATCAACTGTTAAACCTTTTATTTACCTCAAGGCTTTTGAAAAAGGAGCTAGACCATATACCTTAATTGATGATAAAGAATCACGATATATCACTAACTCTGATTTTTCTTTTTACCCCCAAAATTACGATTACAAATTTAGAGGACCTGTTTCCATGCATTATGCCCTTTCTAATAGCTTAAACATTCCGGCTGCCAGAACTTTAGAATACGTGGGTGTAAATAATTTTTCAAAATTTCTAAAAGAAAATTTAGGTTTTGTACCTTTTCAGGATATAGAAAATTACCAATTAAGCATGGCTCTAGGAGGTTTAGAAATGAGTCTATATGATTTATCCGGATATTTTACTATCTTTCCTAAAAACGGAATCTGGCAACAACCTACTCTAAACACAAACACTATTTTTTCAAAAAAAAATGTAGCTTCCCCTTCATACATTCAATTGGTAAATAAAATATTAAACGACCGTCAAATGGCCATGGATCAATTTAGTAGAAAAAGCGAACTGAATTTAAGTGGAGTAGATTATAGTTTAAAAACAGGAACTTCTATCGATTATCGCGATAGCTGGGTAATAGGATATACGCCAGATTTTTTAATAGGCGTCTGGGTAGGTAACGCTGATAATACATCCATGGATGAAGTTTCCGGACAAACAGGTGCAGGTAAAATTTGGTTTGAAGCCATGAATTATCTTTTAAATACTTCTTACAATCAAAAAAACAAATTTGATTTTAATTTTTTAATTCCTTTTTACCAAGACAATCAAATAGACTACGGGCTTAAAGGAGATGATTACGAAAAAATACGAAATATGCTTTTAGACAAACAATTGGTCACGTACCCTCAAGACGGAGATATTTTTCTTTCAGATAAAGACAGTAGTCTGATATTAAAAAGTCTTAAAGAAGCCCAGTGGTTTTTGGACGGTAATCTTATTTACACAGGAAGCCACGGTACCTATCCCATGGCAAAAAAAGGTGAACATGAATTAATCGTCAAATTTATTGACAAAACAGAAGAAAAAATTTCTTTTTTGATAAGATAGATTATTTTACTTCGAAATAGCTTCCAGCATTGCGTCCAAAATTTTCAGGATAATACATTTCTAAAACCTGAGCTGGTAAATGACTATAATTACCTTTAATTAAAGCCCGAGCATAATAATCAAATTTATAAACGCCTGGGGACAAATTACCAAAATACGCGAAAATCCTATCATCTTTTAATTCTTGATATATAGGACTGATAAGCTGACCTGATCCATAATCTTCTACTTCCCAACTTTGTTTTTGCTGCCCTTGCTGATCTAATCTTAAAGATTGATCAGAAGTAGCTAAGGACATATTTACCAATTCCATGCCTGCTGGGATATAATCTTCTAACATGACAAAATTACGTTCTTTAGGTACCACAAATTCCACGTGAGCCCTGATTACTTCTCCTTGTTTAACACTAATCA
>CAYNAL010000007.1:0-5847 GCA_964395555.1 uncultured Candidatus Saccharibacteria bacterium | reverse complement strand
TGGCCATTATTTAAAAAACAGTTTTATTCATGATTATCGCTGGCCTAAATGGTTAGTATATATTGTTATAGCATTGTGCCCCATTTTAGCTTACTTTTTTTTAGCAGGAAAAATGAATTTGATTACCCTTATTTCTTTTGTAGGTGCTTTAGTAAGCGGTTTTGAAGGCATTATGATTTTATTTGTAGCTCGTCAAGCTAAAAAACAAAGCGATAGAGAGCCGGAATATAAATTACCCTTACCTAAACCGATATTTTGGTTTTTAGCAGGTTGTTTTGTAGCTGGCGCCATCAGTCAGATTATTATTTTTGTTAATAATTAAAAAAATTAGCCCTCGTAGCTTAACGGATAAAGCGTAGCCCTCCGGAGGTTGAAATGGGGGTTCAATTCCTCCCGAGGGCACTTATATACAAAGGTTCAGATACATATGTTACACTTGTTTTTTATTGTCTTAAATTATGAAAATGATATTAAAATAGCTAAGATATTTTACACCTCGATTATTTCTCAAACTTAAAAAATTCAATTGAAAAGTGGTTAATCGGTTAGATTTATTGAGATAGATAATTTGAAGCTTCAGGTCAAGAAAGAAGCTTAAAAAAGGAAAAAGCCGCGAAGCGCGACTTTTTCTAATAACTCTTTTAGTATATTAGAACAGTATATTTTGTCAAATTATCTCGCATCACATCGTATAAAATGACACCATGGGTGTACTGGTTAAATCATATAAAAAGACACCCAAATATGATAGCTTGCTGATAAACAATTAAAAGCAAATATCATATATGCTTAATATCAAATGTTAATATAAAAACATGAAGTGTTGCACTTACTTATTGAGCTAAGTATATAATCTCTTGCATTTTCCCTTTATGCATACTATAATACTTGTAATATGCAAAAAAGGCAAATAATGCTTAATAGACCTAAAATACTATGCAAACAAGCACTCTAAAAGAGGTAATATCCAAGCAAAGCCAGGAAAAAGAATTTCTGTCTCGTTTAGAGTATGTGGAAAGGACCCAGGCTACTAAATACTCCGAATGGATGTCCTCGTCTTTGATTAAGGTCGTGCTCGGACCGCGCCGGGCTGGCAAATCGGTATTTTCCCTCATGTTACTTAAGGGTAAACCTTTTCTTTACTTTAATTTTGACGATCCTGCTTTGGTGGGAGAAAAACTGGGTTTATACGAGCTCGTGGATGAACTGCATAAATTCTACGGAGACACTAAATTCGTTTTATTCGATGAAATACAGAATCTAAAAGGCTGGGAGTTATTTGCTAATCGTCTGCACCGCCAGGGATACAATCTCGTTTTGACTGGTTCAAATGCCAATCTCTTATCGATGGAGCTCGCAACGCATTTGACCGGTCGGCATCTGCCGATAGAAATATTGCCGTTTGATTTTCAGGAATTTTTGAAGGCCAAAAACTTCTCCCAGTTTGATCAGAAGTCAGAGCTTTTAAAATTACTAGAACAATACATGACGTTTGGCGGATTTCCAGAAGTGGTTATAAAAAATCAGCACCCACGAGGCTATTTGGACGTGCTCTTTGACGCATTGCTTTTTAAGGATGTGGTGAAGCGTCACAAAATCAGATTTTCCGAACAGATAGATCAGCTTGGTTCGTACTTGATAAATAATATTTCCAATCAATACAGTTTCCGGAAGCTTGCGAACGTTTTGAAATTCAAAAGCGATGTGACGCTTGAGAGGTATCTTAAATATCTTGAGGAGGCGTACGTGGTATTTTCTCTCTCTGGTTTTTCCGCCAAAGCCGGCGAACGCCTCCGCTCGCCTAAAAAGGTTTATACGGTTGATAATGGTTTCATTGCATCCAAAGCTGTTCAACATTCTCCCGACAACGGAAAGCTTATGGAAAATTTAGTTTTCACCGAATTGGTAAAAAGAGGTTTTGAGCCAAATAGAGAATTATTTTATTACAAGACTCGCAATAGTAAGGAAGTTGATTTTGCGATTCGCAACGGTTACGAGACATCCGAGCTTCTTCAAGTCTGCTACGATTTGAGGAATTCCGATGTTGAACAGAGAGAAACAAAAGCTCTGATCGAAGCTGGAGAAGAATTAAAGGTATCCAAGCTCACCGTTCTTACATGGGACGAGGAACGGGAAACGGAGAAAGACGGGAAAACCATAAAATTCAAGCCGTTATGGAAATGGTTGGTTGAGACACAAAAATAAATTTATGTCACAGGAAATCGCCATCAAAAACTTAATATTTGTGGATTGTGAAGGACACGGACCGGCGCCGACATTGAACGATTCGGCGTTGTTTGAATTTGGTGCGGTCGTTTATCCCTCAAGACAAACATTCCACGGTACAGGGGCGACCAAAGAGACATTCGAAAAGTTCGATACATGGATTTTATCCGTGATAGAGAAAGGATTCAGACCGTTGTTCGTGAGCGATAATCCTGCTTATGACTGGCAATTCATCAATTATTACTTCCATTTATTTCTCGGCAAGAATCCATTTGGTCATTCGGCAAGACGGATTGGTGATTTTTATGCAGGTCTTGTTGGTGACTTTACCGATGCAAGTTCTTGGAAAAAACTGCGAGTTACGGCACACGATCATAATCCGGTTAATGACGCTATGGGTAATCTCGAAGCGTTCGAGAGGATATTAAAAGGTGAAAGATAATTTTATGGCAAACGAATATACTTAGCTCAATAAGTAAGTGCAACATCTTGATAATGGATTTTGAAGTGTAACAAGATTGATTTTTCAATTAGTAAATAACGTAAAAAGCCATAATCTAAGCCAAAAATAAGCGATTGATTTTACTATATCAATTAGAGTAATATAGTAAGAGGCTTTACTGTATCACTTGAGAGATATAGTGAATTATACCTAACAAATCTTATGCATCTTATAGCAGATCTACACATTCATTCAAAATATTCTAGAGCCACTAGCAAAGATATGGTTTTAGAAAAAATGGCAGAGATGGCTAAAATTAAAGGTATAAATGTTTTAGCCACTGGAGACTTTATTCATCCTATATGGCTTAATGATTTAAAAAATAAATTAGTATCAGCTGAATCAGGTTTATACAAATTAAAAGAAAATGATAATGGGGTGCGTTTTATTGTTAGCGGAGAGATAAGCTCTATATATACACGCGGAGGTAAAACTCGCAGGGTTCATAATCTTATTATTTTATCTTCCTTAGAAGCTGCAGAAAGAATTAATGAACAATTAATTCAAAGAGGTTGTAATTTACATTCTGATGGCAGACCTATTATAGGATTAGATTCTCAAAAATTATTAAATATTGTTATGGAAGCAGATGCATCTGCCCTTTTTGTACCAGCGCATATTTGGACCCCTTGGTTTTCTGTGTTTGGCTCTAAGAGTGGTTTTGATAGCTTGGAAGAAGTTTTTGGTGAAGATGTAAAATATATTAAAGCTTTGGAAACAGGGCTTTCTTCGGATCCATTAATGAATTGGCGTTTGTCAGCCTTAGATAAGTATACTTTAATTTCTAATTCTGATGCGCATTCTCCTAATAATTTTGGACGGGAAGCTAATGTTTTTGATATAGAACTTTCATACGAGAATTTGATTAACACCATTAAATCAAAAGATCTTTCTAAATTTTTATATACCATAGAATTTTATCCCGAAGAAGGTATGTACCATTACGATGGACATCGTGCGTGCCAAGTTAGATTTTCACCTGAAGAAACAAAAGAATATAAAAAAATATGTCCTGTTTGCGGTAAGATCTTAACAGTAGGTGTTTTGTCTCGTGTGGGAGATTTAGCAGATAGACCTTTGGGGTTTCAACCTAAAAATGCCATTCCATTTAAAAGATTGGTACCATTGAAAGAAATTATTGCAGAAGTATTAGGCGTCAAAGGTAAAACTAAAAAAGTAGAAGCACTATACAATGATTTAATTAATCATTTTGAAAATGAGTTTAATATATTGTTAAACGTTGATATTAAAAATATATCATCTTTCTCAGGAGAGAAGTTAGCGGAAGCTTTAAAAAGAGTGAGAGAAGGGCAATTAGTAATTAATCCTGGGTATGATGGCGAATATGGCGAGGTTAAGATTTTTGATTAAAATGAGATAGATTCTTGTTAATTGCTTAGCTCAATAAGTAAGTGCAACACTTTGATATATTAGAATCCTTAAATTTGACAAATTACGAGGATTTACTATACTAATAATATGCATATTACGAGGATATACGACAATCTAGAGAAGTATTTAAGCCCTAACCAAGCTTTAATTATCTATGGTCCCAGACAAGTAGGCAAAACAACGTTATTAACCAATTTTTTAAAAAATACTGATTTAAAATATAAATTAATATCAGGAGACGATTTAGATGCTCAAAATGTCATTGGTTCTCAACATATTTCTTTGATAAAAGAATATGTTAAAGGTTATGAGTTGATAGCGATAGATGAAGCGCAAAAAATCCCTCATGTGGGAGATGGTCTTAAAATTATGGTTGATAATATTCCTGATATTAAAATTATTGCCACAGGCTCGTCTTCTTTAGATCTGTCAGGTCAGATAGGTGAGCCTTTAACTGGTCGTAAAAAAACATTAACTTTATATCCAGTTTCGCAAATGGAATTGGTTAATCTTTATAACCCTTATGAGCTTAAAGAGAAATTAGGAGATTGGTTAATATTTGGTAGCTATCCGAAAGTTGTAGTGACTTCTGATAAACAGGAACAAAAAAATATCATTACGGAAATAACTCATTCCTATCTCTTAAAGGATATATTAGAATTAGAAAAAATTAAAAATTCAAAAATTATTTTAGATTTGCTTCGTCTTATGGCTTTTCAAATAGGGCAAGAAGTATCTTTGTCAGAATTAGGACAACAGTTAGGTTTGAATTACAAAACAGTAGCCCGGTATTTGGATCTTTTGGAAAAATCTTTTGTCATATATAATTTACGTGGTTTTAGTCGTAATCTGAGACAGGAAATAAACAAAAAAAGTAAATATTATTTTTACGATTTGGGCATAAGAAATGCCATTATATCAAATTTTAATTCTTTAGAATTGCGTGATGACATTGGTCCTTTATGGGAAAATTTTTTGGTCATGGAGCGTTTAAAAAAACAAGCTTATACTTCCTTAGGCTCTAATAATTATTTTTGGCGTACTTGGGGCAAGCAAGAAATAGATTGGGTGGAAGAACGCGAAGGTAAGCTATTTGGTTACGAATTTAAATGGCGTGCTCAAAAGAGCAAAACACCAAATGATTTTTTAAAAAATTATAATGGTAGTGAATATGCTGTAATTAACAGAGAAAATTATTTAGATTTTATAACCTAAAAGTTCACTAACATATTGCACTCTGCATATCAAAAAAGCCCTGGCATGAAGTGTACCCTGTTTAGCGGACACGAAAGTGTCCACTTTTTGGGGTACAGATCACATCAGGACTTTTTTGTTTCTTGTCTAAGATTGGACTAATTTAATGATCGCTTGCATAATCTCTGGATTTTCTTCAGCTAATTGAGCTAAAACTTTGCGGTCTAATTTAATATTTTTGTCTTTGAGCAATTTAATCAATTTGCTGTAGTTTATCCCATTGTCTCTAGCTACGGCGTTAAGCTTAACAGTCCAAAGCTGACGAGCTTCTCGTTTTTTTCTTTTGCGATCTCTGTAGCTGTGAGTCCATGCATGAAGCAAAGCTTCTTTAGCCTGGCGGAATTTATTCTTTCTGCCATATTGAAAGCCTTTGGTATATGTTAAAACCTTTTTTCTGCGTTTGTTGGCAATAGTGCCTCTTTTTACTCTGGTCATAGATATTTAGTAAGTTTTTTCAATTGAGATTTTCCTAA
>CAYNAL010000006.1:0-2905 GCA_964395555.1 uncultured Candidatus Saccharibacteria bacterium | reverse complement strand
CCCTTGAGCTGTTATGGTAAACCCACAAGGTAGAAAAAAGGTAAAAGCACCCATCAAAAAAGGCATGTAGCGACCCTTAAAATTAGATTCGTTAGCAATGAATCTCGTAATGAATTTTGGTAGCGTAAATTGAAATTTTCTAAAAGCTTTCAACCCAAACATCTGAAAAGCTAAAAAAATCATCATAACAGAAACAACAATAACTAAAATTGGTCCAAATTTTAAAGAAAAATTTAATTTACTGCCAATCATACCTAATAACATTCCAAAGAAAGCGTAAGAGATGATTCTACCAGCATTAAAAATTAAATGAGGCTGAATTTTTTTCCAAGTAGAATCTGTTTCTGAGTATAGTTGCATCCATTGTTTTGACATGGAAAGAATTATTCCCCCTACTAAAGCCGCGCAGCTAGAAATACCAGCTACCAACCCAAATACAAAAAACATTGGCAAAGATGATTTTGAGCTAACATTTATTAATCCCGACAATCCTAATTTGTTCAATCCAATAAAACCAATAATAATCAATAACCCTATAGCTAAAGTAATAAAAAATTCTTTTGGTTTAAAATTATTTGTCACTTTTTTAGGTTGATCAGAAAAAGTATATCCTTCTCTTTCAAAAAATTTATTTAATTTTTCAGAACTTGGTTTTTCACCTTCGTAGTTAATTAATACTTCACCTTTGCTTGCTGAAACCTCAACTGATTTTATATTATCCGATTCTAATAATTTTTTCTCAATCAAAACTTCGCAAGAGGCGCAATGAGTCCCTCCAACATAGTAAGTATGTTGTTTAATCTTTTTATCCATATAATTTTAATTATTTGTTGAACAACTTGGTAACCTTTAGAATCTCCTGAATCATTTCTTGTTTCTTTTTCTCATTTTTTACTTCCATAGCTGTCTTAAAACAGGTATTAAAATGATTTTCCATCAACATTTGATGCGCTGACTTTAAAAGCCCTATTGCTGCTAAATTTTGCTGCATAACATTAATACAGTATTCATTGCCTTCTACCATTTTAATGATTTTAGATATCAAGCTTTGGGCCTTTTTCAAATTAATGAGCGTTTTTTCCTTTTGTATAGTCATATTTTTAATTATTGGTTAATTGTTTACTTATACCCCTACCATAGGTATAGGTACATTGTAGTCATTAAAAAACATTTGTCAAGCGCTATTGTTACATCCCCTACTAATATCACAACCCTCATACAAAAATTAAAAAATGATAACGTACTGGATTTGAGTTTACCTTCCAAAAATGTTAAAAATAAATAACATGATTACACTATCAACAGCTTCATTATATCCTTATGGACTAGAGAGGATATTCTCTTTAGCTAAAGAGGCAGGATTTAAAGGATTAGAATTAATGCTTAGATCTAAAACTGACAATGCCTATTACGACACCTGGGATGTTAGTTATGTAAAACATCTATCTAAAAAATACAAATTATTAATACGTTCTATCCACGTTCCTTTTGAATTTGAAAATAATCCTTGCAATTTTAAAGATATTATAAAAGTAGCTAAAGCACATCATGTTAAAAATATTATTGTCCATATTCCCCGTTTAAATCAATCAGATTACATAAAATGGTATAAAAAAGAAGCCCATAAATTTGCAAACAATCAAACAACCATACTTTTTGAAAATGTTCATTACAAAAAAACCTTAGCAGATCCTATTGTCTCATACGATCAACTTAATAAAATTCCAAACATTTGTTTTGATATAGCCCACTCAGAGAGATCAGGAGCCGATACCATTAATATTGTTAAAAACTTAAATAATATTAAACAATTCCATGTTTCTTTATGGAATGGCAAAGAAGACCATCTCGGTATAACAACCAAAAAGGATTTCTTTAAAAAAGTATTGTCTTTTCATAAAAACGCTGATTACTGTCTAGAATTATGCCCCAAAGCCTTTAATGATGTATGCAATCAAAAAGAAGTAATAAGAATATTAAAAGAAAATTTAAATTTTTTAAAAAAAATTACTTAATTAAGCTAAAATTATTAAATTTGACAGATTAATGTTTTTGTGTCAATTTAATAAAAGCTCTTAAGACACATTAAAGTAGGAGGTAGAGGGATGGAAAATATTGTAGAGCATCTAGACAAAATTTCCCGATTTAGGGGGAAAGCCAAATATTATGCGGATATGGCCGAGAAATACGAAGGCACTGTGGTAAGATTATTAGAAAAAGGAGTGTCCACAGGAGATCCTATTCGAGATCTCGTTTTCTTAGAGGCCAATTCCTATAACAAACACCTAGAGGCTTTTTATAGAGGGATTGAAGTACGCCTCTATAACCAAATTGGTTCATTTATAGTCCTCTTAATTAAACAAGAGATTATATATGAAAAGCGCTTCGAGATTAAAGAATTATTTTATCTCGGAGTTCTTACTGGAGAGAATCTTTTAATAGACGTGGGGAAAAAAGAGTGTTGTTTTCCTACAAATAATTGTATCGTATGCGAAAATTGTGAAATTCCCAGCATACGAACATACAAGAACCCATTGCCTTTATCTTGGTGGTGGCGTCACTTTAACCAAAAGCTTCTTTCCTCTCCCGGTTATAAAATATCTATCAAAATCGGTAAAAAAGAAATCGGTAGTTGGCTCGGTAAAGAGCCAGATGATAAACATTTTCTGGCCTTGACTGAGATGAGAGGATCTCTCAAATAATTATACAGCGCACCCAAACATCGGGTGCGCTTTTTTATATCATTGATGTTTAACAATATAATTGATATATTAATTTCAAATAAATAATAAATTAAAATATGGCTAATATAGAAGATTTTTCAAAATTAGGTTTAAAGATCGCTAGAGTTATCTCTGCTGAAAAAGTAGAAGGTTCTGATAAGCTATTGAAATTACAAGTAAGC
>CAYNAL010000005.1:0-3579 GCA_964395555.1 uncultured Candidatus Saccharibacteria bacterium | reverse complement strand
AGATCTTCTGCGGTGACATATTTAGATTCTAAAGATCCACCTCCAGTAAATGTTTTTTCTGATACAGCATAGAATTTTTCATACTTAGGTGAACCTTGAAAGCCTGGAATTTGAAATTTGCCAGCCCCTACATTATATTCAGCTCCTGCTTTTTCAGCTGTAACAGTAGCAATGATAGCGCTAGGTTCTAATTTACCGTCTTTAGTAATAGCGCCAGGTACTATTGTTCTTGAATCTAAACGAAAAACAAGTCCTTTTTCAGATATAAACCTAGTAGTAGCTACTAGAATTTGTGGTAAAGCATTGTAATTATTGTAAATGGTAATTGTACCTTTGGCTTTAGCTCCATTTTGACTTTTACCTGTAGCTGCAAATTCTCCAGATTGGCTTTCTTTAAAAACTAAAAGTTGAGCTGGTAAAACCTTACGTTCAGCATCAGGTTTGCTAACAGAGGTATCCATTAAAACCAAACTATCAAAAGTGATTATGTCTTTCTTAGTTTGAATGGTAACAGTTGCTTTGGGCATGATTTTAAATCCTACATACCAAAGTATGGCGCCGATAGCTAAAGCTGCTAGGAAAATAAGGATATAATTGATTTTTCTTTCTGGTAAATATGATTCTTTTTTTATTTTGGCTTTATTAAATTTAAAAGGCTGATATTTTGTATGTCTTTCAGGCTCAACATTTTTAATTTGTTTAATTTGAGTTTGGCTTTCAGTCTCTTCTATATCATATACCTCGGCTTCAATTTCTTGATCATTAGAAACTTCATTATATGAAATTGTTTTTTGGCTAATACTAACTTCTTGTTCGTCTTCCCATTTTTGTTTTTCTTCTATTTCATCTTCGGGTTCTTCTTCTGGTGGGAAAAAAGCAGGCGGATAGATATCTATCATTTTTTTAAAAGCCTCAGGACCTGAAGGTAATTCAACTTTCTTTTTGCGGGGATGTTTTTTTTCTGCCATATTTTTTAAAACAAACTTTTGATTAATATATCTTAATAATAGTATATTAAAAGAAAAAAGTAAATTAAAATCAAAAAGAAATTATTGCTTTAATCCTCCTGATACCGTTAGAGACTGCTTCTTCCTTAATAATTTTAAAATTTCCGATTAATTCAGTGTTTGAAACATGGGGCCCAGCGCAGATTTCTTTAGAAAAATACCCTAATTTTTCATCAGGATCTAAAATGGTATAAACTTTGACGATATCTTTGTATTTAGATTGGAAAACACCCATGGCTCCTTGTGTTAACGCTTGGTCTAAATCCATTTCAGACATTGATATTGTAAGATTTTTTTTGATTTTTAAATTAATTAAATCTTCGATCTCTTTAATTTGTTCCAAAGTTAACTTATCAGAATGGGAAAAATCAAAACGCAATCTCTCGCTGGTAATGTTAGATCCTTTTTGAAAAACATGGTTACCTAATATTTCTCTTAAAGCAGCTAAAAGCAAGTGAGTAGCAGTATGGTATTTTATGGTATTTGATTCACTATCTGCCAACCCACTTTTAAATTTACCCAAACTATTATTACGGCTTAATTCTTGGTGTTTGATAAATTCAATTTGAAAAGCTTTAGAGAAATCTTCTAAATTAATAGATTTTAAAGACAATTCTTCAAAGCTTAATTCTGGGGGTAAGCCAAAGCTCTCAAAGAAATAAAAAGCTTTTTTACCATATTCAGAATCTGTTAGATTATCAGATTGTTCAAGTGAGAATTTTTCTAATTCTTTTAAACCTTTTTCTAAAGTATGACCGAATTTTGTTTCTTCTTGTTTTAATTGATCAAAAATATATGTTTTTTGGATTTCTAATTCCGGATATACGTCTTTATAAATATCAATTACTGTTTGAGCTGTTTTTAAAATAATAGTATCTTGATTGTTTAAAAAACGACAATAGCGTATGGCTCTACGAACAAGACGGCGCAATATATATCCCCTATCCAAATTACTGGGGGCAATATTTTCTGCTAACATAAATACCGCTGTTTTAATATGATCAGCAATAATCCTAAATGGTTTAATATTTTTATCTGCATACGGTAAACCGCTAGTCTCTGAGATTTGCTTAATGATTGGTTGAAAAACATCTATATCATAGACATTGTCAAAATTATTTAAAATAGCCAATGTTCTTTCTAACCCCATGCCAGTATCTACGTTTTTTTGTTCCAAGGGTTCATAATCACCATTTTTTGTTTTATTGTAAGCCATAAAAACATTGTTCCAGATTTCTACCCATTTAGGATTATTAATATCAATACTAGGAGTATCAGAACCTGTCCAATAAAAAATTTCTGTGTCAGGTCCGCAAGGTCCTGTTTCACCCGCTGGTCCCCACCAATTATTTTCCCTAGGTAAAAAATGTATTCTATCTAATGGTATACCTAAATCTTGCCAATACTTAGCTGATTCGATATCTTTTGATATATTTTTTTCACCAGCAAAACAAGTAACAGCTAACTTAGAAGGTAATATTTTTAAATTTTGAGTAAGAAATTCGTAGCTCCAAGAGATGCTTTCTTTTTTCCAATAATCTCCCAAAGACCAATTACCTAACATTTCAAAAAAAGTTAGATGGGTGTCGTCTCCTACTGAGTCTATATCTTTAGTACGAACACATTTTTGACAGCTAACCAATCTTAAACCTTGAGCATGTTTTTGCCCTAAAAGATATGGTACCAGTGGTTGCATGCCAGCTGTGTTAAAAAGCACGGTAGCATCATTTTCAGGGATAAGTGAAGCTGAAGGCAGAATAGCATGCCCTTTTTCTTGAAAAAACTTTAAATATTCTTTTCTTAATTTATTTGATTCCATGTTTTAAATGATAATACCTCCGCCTAATATTTTATTTTTTTGATAGAAAACAGCTGATTGACCAGAAACAGCTCTAGGTATTTTTTTTAATAAAGTCACTGATATCTCGTCTTTGTTTTTCTGCAGATATGCTTTTGATACTACTCCATGATATCTGGTTTGAACCATAAGGTAAAGGGGCATCTTAGGTGCTGTACCAGATATCCAATTTACATCATTAATTTTAAATTTTGTTTGAAAAAGCATGGGATCATTTTTTTTACCAGCTACAATGATTTTTTTGTTTAAATCTTTTTTAACAGCATAATATGGCCCATTGCCACCGATGGGTAATCTTTGTCCTAAGGTATAGGAATATATATTTTTGATTTCCCCTAATTTATTGTTATTGGCATCTAAAATTAAACCCTGGGTATCACTTTTAATGTTATTTTTTAAAAATGGTTCTACCCCAATATTTTTTAAAAAACAGATTTCTTGACTCTCTTTTTTCTCAGCTACAGGTAATTGATATTTGCGAGCTAATTGTCTGATTTGCTCCTTAGTATATTTACCTAAGGGGAACAAGGTATGTTTTAAGATATTTTGGTTTAATCTGTAAAGAAAATATATTTGATCTTTGTTTTTGTCATTACCATTAATCAAAGTATATATGTTTTTTTGTTTTTTGATATTGACGTAGTGACCGGTAGCAATCATATCAATCTTTAAAGCTAAAGCTTTTTTTAAAAGCAAAGCAAATTTTACTTTTTC
>CAYNAL010000004.1:0-6876 GCA_964395555.1 uncultured Candidatus Saccharibacteria bacterium | reverse complement strand
TCCCCCCGTAATTAATATAATTAAATTGTGGACCTAGGCAGAATCGAACTGCCGTCTCCGCCTTGCAAAGGCGGCGTTCTGCCACTTAACCATAGGCCCAAAATCCTGTGGGCGACGCAAGGATCGGACTTGCGGCCTCGTCTTTATCAGAGACGCGCTCTACCACTGAGCTAGTCGCCCAAAAGATACATTACACTCTATAATTTATTCTTTAAATTTTCAAGTTTTTCTATTTCAAAACGCACACTACCTGTATCATTGAGTTTAGGTACCGAAACAATTTTATTGATGTTTTTTAAGAGCATAACCAAAAACAAAACAAAACAAACAGCCAAAAGAACCACCATAGCTAAAGAAACTCCTATATATATCTTTTCTATTTTTTTAGAAGAAATCATTTTTAATAATAATTTGTTATCTGATGAAGACTTTACCTAAAATACTCATGGTATATTTGTCTGCTATGCCAGCGGCTGCGTTATCCCCTGATTTATTCATCTCTATCTGGTCTATTTTAAATATATAATTGAGCTTAGCAACATCTGTAAAATATTTTATTAAATTATCAGTTGTGCCTGTTAAAGACAAAGTAAATCCATAACTTTTAGGTTCACTACCCGTAGCAGCATTTTCTATTGTAAAATTCAAACCTAAATCTACCCCGTCTCTACCTGCTACCTCTTTAAGCTGAGAAGAAAAATTAATTAATTGATCATTAGATGGTAAATAAGTATACAAAACCGGAAATTCATCTTTAATAATATTATAATCCCCTTCTAATTTTTTTAAGCTCTCTAATATATTATTTCTCTGAGCTAATGCTTGTTTATGTTCTAAAATATGGCTAGAAACTTTATCAGATTGTTTATTCATTAAAAAATAACCGCAAATTAAAGCTATCATTAAAACGCCTAAAATAATCGCTCTGATAATTATTTGTTTTTGATAACGATCAATAACCATAACTATATTATATCCAATACTTTTTTAAAAAGCAAAAGATTTGCATATCTTTTATTTACATATATTATATATGTGTAAACTATATGCCTGAAACAAATCATTTTCACAAAGAAGCCATTTACTACAACTGCCTGAATATAGCTCTCCAGGGTGATTTTCTAAACTTAGAAAAACTCAAACAAGCTTTTGAATCATATGAGAACATCTGGTTTTTAAAATCCTCACAAAGGACGGAACAAATTAAAAACTTTCCCCGTTTAAAAGAACTTATTAATACTTACCAACGTAAGTTAGACCCAGAAAAAGAATTTGCCAAATTATCTTTAAACAATGTTAATTTAGTCTTATTAGAACAAGATTCCTACCCTTCAATCTTAAAACAAATTAATCACGCTCCCCTAGGATTATATGTTAAAGGCCAATTGCCTTCTGAACCATATTTAGCTTTAGCCATCGTCGGGACAAGAAGACCTTCTTATTATGGCAAACAAGCTGCTGAGCAAATATCTTCTCAGCTTAGCCAAGCAGGAGCTGTAATTGTTTCAGGCTTAGCTTGGGGAACAGATACAATCTGCCATAAAACATGTTTAAAAAACAAAGGGCAAACCATAGCAGTGTTAGGTTCAGGATTAGATGTAATATATCCTCCTGTAAATAAAAAATTAGCTCAAGAAATTACAGCTTCAGGTTGTTTAATCAGTGAATACAGCCTTAATACCTTACCTTTAAAACATCATTTTCCTTTAAGGAACAGAATTATCAGCGGTTTGTCTTCTGGTACCATAGTCATTGAAGCTCCTTTAAAAAGTGGGTCACTAATTACTAGCCGTTTTGCTTTAGATCAAAACAGAGAAGTGTTTGCTATCCCTGGTCCCATTAACAGTAATCTTTCTGTAGGTACTAACAAACTTATACAACAAGGAGCCAAATTAGTTACTTGTGCTAAAGATGTTTTGGAAGAATTTGGTATTGATTTACCATTAGATATTCAAAATAAAATGGCTACGATTGAAACCAAACAAGAAAAAGATATTTTGTCTCTTTTTGATTCTCTAGAAACCATTTCTATTGACAAAATTATTGAAGCGTCTAATCTCAAAGCAGCTGAAGCCATATCTGTTATTATAGAATTAGAAAACAAAGGATATATCAAAAATACGGGCAACGGTCAATATATTATAAAAAAATAAATCTATGAATCTTATTATTGTAGAATCTCCAGCAAAAGCTAGAACCATTAGCCATTTTTTAGGAAACCAATACAAAGTTCTAGCTTCTTACGGCCATGTCAAAGATTTACCTAAATCTCGGTTAGGTATTGATGTAGAGAATAATTTCCAACCAGCTTATATCATTCCAGTTAAAGCTAGAAAAAATGTTACTGCTTTAAAAAAAGCAGGTCTAAAAGCCAAAGAAATAATCCTAGCTACTGACGAGGACAGAGAAGGTGAATCTATTGCTTTTCATATTCAAAAAATCTTAAACGAAAAAGAACAAAAAACGTACCAGAGAATTGTTTTTCATGAGATTACTGAAAATGCTATTTTGGAAGCTTTAAAAAACCCTAGGGAAATAGACATGAATTTAGTTAATGCTCAACAAGCTAGGCGTGTGTTAGACAGGTTAGTAGGTTATGAGCTTTCTCCTTTTTTGTGGAAAAAGGTTTTAAAAGGTTTGTCAGCCGGACGTGTGCAATCAGCTGCTTTAAAAATTATTGTAGACAGAGAAAAAGAAATCAAAGCTTTCGAAGCTCAAGAATTCTGGGAAATAATTGGTCAATTTCAACCTTTAGACAAAAAAGAAACTTTTGAAGCTAAACTATCTAAAATCAATGAAAAGAAATTAGAAAAACTTTCTTTTGCTAACCAAGAAGAAGCAGAAGCTATTAAAGAAGATTTAAAAAATAGCGATAGTCAGATTATTCAAATTAATTACAAAGAAACAAAAAGACACCCTGCTCCCCCATTCATCACCAGTAGCTTGCAGCAAACAGCTTGGCAAAGATATAAATATCCGGCTAAAAAAACCATGTTCATTGCCCAGCATCTTTACGAAGGTATATCTTTACCCCAAGGACCTACAGGATTGATCACTTACATGCGTACAGATTCCTTTAATCTTTCTGCTGAATCTTTAAACACGGCAAAACAATGGTTATCAAGTAATATAGGGAAAGATTACGCTTTAGATGAACCTAGATATTTTAAAAATAGGTCTAAATTAGCTCAAGAAGCTCACGAAGCTATCAGACCTACCCAACCCCAACTTTCTCCAGAAAGTATTAAAGAAAGTTTGTCTTCTGAAGAATTTAAAATATATGATCTTATTTGGCGTAGATTCATGGCTTCACAAATGCCAGCTGCTGTTTTAAAAACAATGAGTGTAGAAATTTCTAGCCAAGGTAAAAAAGATTTATATTTTTTCAATACTTCTGGATCGGAAATAGTGTTTGATGGTTTTTGGAAAATATATCCTAAAGGAGAAACAGAAAATACCTTACCTAACTTAAAAGAAGGAGAAAAATTAAAAATTAAAGAAATTATTCCCAATCAACATTTTACCCAACCACCCCCAAGATACAATGAAGCTAGTATTATTAAAGCTTTAGAAGAATATGGTATTGGTAGACCTTCTACCTACGCTACCATCATTTCTGTAATCCAAAACAGAAGATATGTTTTAAAAGATGACAATAAATCATTTTGTCCTACAGAAATTGGAATTATTGTCAGTGATTTATTGTCTTTGCATTTTCCTGAAATAGTAGACTATCAATTTACGGCTAATTTAGAAAATGATTTAGACGCCATTGCTAACGGAGACAAAGTTTGGTTTGAAACAGTTCGCCAATTCTATACCCCTTTTAAAGAAAAATTAACTCAAAAGTATAATGATGTTGCTAAGCAAGAGCTCGTCCCTGATGAAAAAACAGATGAAGTTTGCGAAAAATGCGGACGCCCCATGATTATTAAATACGGACGTTTTGGAAAATTCATGGCTTGTTCTGGATTTCCGGAATGCAAAAATGCTAAACCATTGAAAAGCAACAATCTAGGTATTAAATGTCCTAAATGCCAAGAAGGAGATATTGTCATGCGCAGATCTAAAAGAGGAAAAATATTCTATGGCTGTTCTCTATGGCCCAAATGCGATTACATATCTAACTTTAAACCTTTAGGTAGATTCTGTCCGTCATGCGGAGAGATGCTTGTAGAAAAGAAAAAAAATGTAGGTTGTTCAAATAAAAATTGCACATATGAATCCCCTTTGGAAAAAGATTCTGAATAAAATATTCAAAAATATTAAACAACCTGGTCTTTAATTTTGAGCATCCATTCAATAATCTTATTCATTTCTTCTTCAGAATAAAATTTGATAGCAATCTCACCTTCTTTGCCTCGTTTTCTAATATTTACCGGAGTCTGAAAAACATTTTCTAATTTTTCTTTCATTTCTAAATCACCTGCCTCTGAAGAAAAATTAAACTTTTTAGATGCATGGCTTATCGTAGTTTCTTCTATGCCCATCATTCTTTTTGATATAATCTCTGCTTCTCTACCAGAAAGATTTTTAGATAAGATTTCTCCTAAAAGAGCTAAACGTTTTTGAGGGTTATTAATTAATAACAAGGCTCTAGCATGGCCTTCGTTGATTTTAGCCTCATCTAGGGCTTTCTGAGCTTCGTAGGGCAATTGTAAAAGACGCAAGCTGTTAGCTACCACTTCCCTGCTTTTACCTAATCTCTCAGCTACTTCTTTTTGAGACAAACCAAAATTGCTCATGAGCTTAGCAAAAGCTTTAGCTTTAGCAATGATAGACAAATCTTCTCTTTGAATGTTTTCAATCAAAGCTACCTCTAATCTTCTTTGTTCTGTAGAAAAATTTTTAATAACAGCGGGTACTGTTTTAAACCCTAATTTTTTAGAAGCCATTAATCTCCTTTCTCCCGCAATCAATTGGTACTCCACTTGTGAGCCATATTCGTTAACATTTTCTAATCTTTCTACAATCAAAGGTTCTAACACCCCATATTCTTTAATAGATTCTGCTAATTCATCAATAGATTCTTCAGAAAAATATCTTCTAGGTTGTTGAGGGTTAGGTTTAATTTTTTCTATCTCTATGGAAAAAATGTGTTCTAACTTTTCTGGACCATGAGAAATAATTGGTTTTTGATAATTTTCTTGTTTTTCAGGTTCAACATAAATTGGTGCTTGCTCTACTATTTCAGTTTGATTAATAGCGTTAGGATTTAAAAGGCTATCAACCTTATCGCTAATTTGTTTTTCTAAAGCTTCATCACTTTTATCCGTAGATTGATTATCTGAAACTAAAGGTATATTTTTTTTAGGTATCAAAGATTGAATACCTCCGCTCATATTGTTATCCATATATGCTAATTTATTTTTAAAATGTTTCTGTTAATGGTTTATCAACTTGTAAAACTACGTTTTCCAAAGACAAGACTTCTTGAGTTAATTGACGAAAAGCCAAACCTCCTTCTGAATTAGGACTGTATTCTAAGATAGTTTGAGAAAAACTAGGAGCTTCAGCCAAAGAAACATTACGAGGTATCACAGTATTAAAAACATATCCAGAAAATTTTCTTCTAATTTCTTTAGCTATCAAACGATCTAAACGATTCCTACGATCATATAAAGTTAAAAGAGCACCCATGATTTTTAAATCAGTTCCTAAGTTATTGCGGATTAAATCTACAGTTTGAACTAATTGGCTTAAACCTTCTAAAGCGTAATATTCTGTTTGGATAGGGATAATAACATATTCAGCAGCTACCAAACCATTAATAGTCAATAATCCTAAAGAAGGGGGTAAATCAATAATAACATAATCATAATCATATTTTTTAGCTGTCAAAGCTTCTTTTAATTTAAACTCTCTGTTTAAAACATTTATCAATTCTATCTGTATACCAATTAAATCTTGAGAAGCTGGTAAAATATCTAAATTAGGTAATCTGGTTTTTAAAATTAAATCATCGGGTAAAATGTTATAAGCTAACAAATGATATACAGTTTTATTTAAGCTGTTAGGATTTATACCTAAACCAGTAGTACCGTTAGCTTGAGGATCTAAATCGATAAACAAAACTCGCCTACCCATCTGGCTGAGATAGGCGGAAAGATTGACTGCGGTAGTAGTTTTACCCACTCCCCCTTTTTGATTGCAAACTGCGATAACTTTAGTCATATTTAAATATCTTCTCCATTGATTCTAATAAATTTCTGTGTTATTATCAAATAAATTTCGGGTATGTGGTGGAATTGGTATACGCGTAGCACTCAAAATGCTATGAGCGCAAGCTCATGTGGGTTCGAGTCCCACCATACCCACTTATTCTTCTCCTTCTTCTATCTGCGCACCCAAAGCCAGTAATTTTGATTTGATATGGGCATATCCTCTTTCTATCATCTCAATATTTTCTAATTTGGAAACACCTTCGGCAGCTAAGGCTGCTAAGACATAAGAAAAACCAGCACGCAAATCTGGTACAATTAAATTTGCTGATTTAAGTTTGCTCGGTCCAACAATAATAGCACTATGGGAATAATCTTTATTGGCGAAACGACAAATTCTACCCCCCAAACAATCAGAATACACTTGTATCTGAGCTCCCATTCTATTTAATTCTTTAGTATACCCTAAACGATTTTCATAAACTGTTTCATGAATAACAGAAACACCTTGGGCTTGGGTTAAAAGCAAAACAAGAGGAGGCTGCCAATCTGTCATAAAACCTGGATGTACGTCAGTTTCTAAAGCCACAGCTTTTAAATTTTGTGTGCCTCCAAAAAAACGTATACCTTCTTCTAAAATTTCGAATTCTCCTTTAGCTTTGCGCAACCAATTAAAA
This sequence comes from uncultured Candidatus Saccharibacteria bacterium, assembly GCA_964395555.1. Taxonomy (GTDB): domain Bacteria; phylum Patescibacteriota; class Minisyncoccia; order UBA6257; family JAPLYJ01; genus JAPLYJ01. The sequence continues at coordinate 38 of CAYNAL010000004.1, read as the reverse complement.
AAAGTAAGCATCTGGCCCTGATTAGCACCTTTCACATA
>CAYNAL010000003.1:0-4109 GCA_964395555.1 uncultured Candidatus Saccharibacteria bacterium | reverse complement strand
CGTTGAATACCCATATTTTTTAAAATTATTTTTATATTTTAAAATCGACTTGTTAATATACTCATATTATATTCTTTTATAATTATCATGCAAGTCTACAAACCTGTAATCAATCTAAAAAGAAAAGTTAAAGGTGCGGCTATCAATTTAGAGCCAAGCAAAAAAATAAAAATTAGAAACATCCAGGAATTCCTTGTTAACGTTTGTTCTAAACTAGGATTTCTTAAAAAATAAAAAAGTACCTTAGAGCCATCTAACGGAGGTATGGGTATGAGGTTAAAAAGAGCTAAAGCTAAATTAATTATTACAATGGTACTTAAAGCTTGTAAAATATTCAAAGATAATAAAGACGAACCAAATCTAATGGTTAGGCCAAATAATAAAGCTAAAAACAAATTTGCTCCAGGGCCTGCTAAGGCTAAAAGTGCAGAATCTTTAGCTGGGTGTTTTAAATTATATGGATTGTAAGGCACTGGTTTGGCCCAACCAAAAATAAAACTACCAGCCGAACCAAGATAAAGTAACAAAGGCATAATAATAGAGCCAAAAAGATCTAAATGCTTGATAGGGTTTAAAGTTAAGCGACCCATTCTTTTAGCCGTATCATCTCCTAAAAACAAAGCAGCATAACCGTGTGCTACTTCGTGAATAACCGCGGAAAAAAGAAAAACAATTAATTGAAAAATAATAGCCATTTTTATTTATAATAAGCTTCACCTTCTTCTTCCATCCTAGCTAACCTGACATAATAATCAGGAAACTCATTTAAATGAGCCCAAGCTATTTTCCCTGTTATCATATGGTCATCATTAGTAATATTAGTAAGAATATTTTTTGAGCCATGTTCTAACTCAACATTTAAACCTAAGACAAATTGTTCCACGTCAAACTTATCCCATTTAATACCTAATTGATTCCCTATTTCCAAAGCTTCTTCTAAAGAAAAATTTTTAACCTCGTCCATATTTTTTGTTTATAATTATTTGAAGATATGATATCGTATGTGTATCTAAACATACCTCAATAATTATATACAAAAATAACTGATAAGCAAATAATATGTACCATCCACAAGATTTCTTTTTCCACAAAGCAAAAAAAGAAGGGTATCTAGCCCGTTCTGTTTACAAATTGATGGAAATGGACCAAAAATTCAAATTAATACAAAATGGCTCTCAAGTCATTGATTTAGGTTGTGCCCCAGGATCTTGGCTTAAATACCTCTCTGAAAAAGTAGGTCCCAAAGGCCATGTTTTAGCTGTTGATAAGACAGAGATAGCAATAAAAGAAAAAAACATTTTTTTCATACAATCTGACATATTAGAATCTAATTTTGCTGAAATATCAGAAACAATAAAAAAAATGGGGTGGCAAGAAAAATTTGATGGTGTTTTTTCAGATTTAGCACCCAATACGTCCGGCGTTAAAGATATAGATAGCGCCAGGTCATACGAACTCTGCTCCCAAGCTTGGGAATGGACTAAATTTTTTTTAAAACCCAGGGGTATATTTTTAATGAAAATCTTTGAAGGTTCTGATTCTGAAAAACTTTTTTCAGAAATCAAAAAACAATTCTATATCAGTCGTAAATTCCGTCCTAAAGCCACCCGACCTCAAAGCCGTGAAGTATATCATATTTTTTTAGAATACAAACCTCATTAATCTCATATGTCTTTTAAAAAAACCAATCAAGATTTAAAAACAGAATTTTTAATTCAAAAAATAGCTAACGAAAAATATCAAGGCGATAGATCACGTATCAAAAAAACAGAATTAAAAAAACTCAAACAAGGCGAACCCATTGATTATATTATAGGTTCAGTTCCTTTTTTAAATTGTCAGATAGATTTAAGGTACAAACCACTTATTCCCAGGTCAGAGACAGAATGGTGGACTGAACAAATGTTAAAAGGATTAACTTCATCTAAAATTACATGTTTAGATCTTTTTTCCGGTTCCGGTTGTATAGGTATGGCTATTTTAAAAAACAAACCTCAAGCTCATGTAGATTTTGCTGATATCAATATAAAATGCTTAAAACAAATTAAGATAAACACTAAATTAAATAATATTAAATCTTATAAATATCATATAATCAAATCTGATATTTTTTCTAAAATAAATAAGAAATATGATTTAATCACCGCCAATCCCCCATATGTTTCTAACAAGAAAAATAATGTAAAATTAAAAACTGTTTTAAAGTATGAACCTAAATCAGCCATTTTAGCTAGTGAAAATGGCTTAAAATACATAAAAAAATTTCTTTTAGAAGCAAACAAACATCTGAATGTTAACGGTATAATCTATTTAGAATATGATTCTTGTCAAAAAAAAGAAATTGAAAAAATTCTTAAAAAATATCAATACAAAAAATATCAATTCTATCAAGACCAATTTAACAGATGGCGATATTTAATAATTAGAAAACCCGTTTGAAAACGGGTTTTAAGATATTAATTGATTTCAAAACTTGAAATGATATTTTCAAATTTATCAGTGTATTTTCCCCAATTATTCAAAGCTGTATCAAAAGACAATATCCAAACATCATCTCCTTTTCCTTTTAGAAATACAATTAAAAATTTAATTTCAGCTCCTTGTTGATTGGCTAAGCCTTCTAAGGTATATCCATCTTTGTCATTAAACTTACGCCCCCCTTCTTTCTCGTACGAAATACCAATAATAGATTGTTTAATCAAATCTTTGTAATACTTAGCAAATTCTACCAAACTCTTGCCTGCTAACTTATCATATTTAACAGCGTAATATGTTTTGAAATTTATTTTTTGTACAGCTGGATCAGTATTTTCTTCTTGGGAATTAACAGCCATAAAAGAAATGCCTGGTAAGCCTGAAGTTTCTGACCAACCTATGGGTAATAAAGTACGAAAACCCTCTTTAGCTAAAAACCGATCTTCAATTATATTTTTATCTTTTTGTTTTTCATTAAAAACAAAAGCTGGTTTAGGCACGGGGTTCATATACTTTTGAGCTAACATCCAACCGCAAAGCACGCCTACCCAAACAAAAATCAAACCTATAAAAAACAAAACCAATCTATTGTTATTCATATTTTTATGTTTTAATAAATTAAATCAACCTTTATACGTATTATATATCTATCTAAATTAAAAAGACAGGATTTTAACCATTTTTATATTGACAATGATTTCTAAATATCCTATATTGTTAATGCGCAAACGTTACAATCGAACAAAGTACAAGGGAGGTTGTGACAATCCGTACGGATCAAAAAAACCACAAACCCCGCCCCTAAAAAGGGGGCGGGGTTTGCTTTTCTGCCATATATATCAAATTTGACAAAATATATTTTTGGGTTAATCTCAAATTAGTACATTTTAAGGAGGTTTAAAATGAAAATAACAATAGGAACTGTTGGCAAGCTTACCGCCATATCTTTTCCCCCTTTGACTTCCCTTGAAGACAGCAGGAAGCTGGGCATGTCTTTGGTGATGCTAATCACCAAGTGGCAGGCAAGTCGTGCTACATTAGAAAAAAACCCATTTCCAATTATTGAATTGGTATGGGAAGACCAATTTCCCAACACTCAAGAAATTATCGAAGTATTGAAAGATATTTTTTTGGGAGAAATCACCGTACAGGAACCTTCATCGTAAGGTTCCTTTTTAATTTTAGAATTATTCCAAAAGTTGACAATTTGAGTGTTTTATTTTAATCTATAAAAAGGTTTTTTGAAAAAAATTTTAAAGGAGGCGTTATGCAGGAAAGTAAGCCAAACGGAATCATTAAAGTAAGGCTTTCGGGAAAAGGATTTACAAGAGCTCTATTTTTCCCGAAAGAAACCGAAGAACAATTATTAGTTTTGTTCTCCATATTACTTTCGCAGATGAGAGAGATATCTGAAACACAGTATAGTAAGGGCGTAACAAATGGTTTGCCACATGTAACATTGTGCGTTGATGACAGTAGCGCTCTAAACAAGAGAACCTTATGGGAGATCAATAAAATATTAAATGGGGTCTTCCAGAGAAAGGTTAGCATTAACATTATATAAGCAAAACAACAAAAGGAGTCGCAATTTGACTCCTTTTTTTTATTCTTAAATTAATATTTGGTCGGGCTGG
>CAYNAL010000002.1:0-4502 GCA_964395555.1 uncultured Candidatus Saccharibacteria bacterium | reverse complement strand
TTTTATTCCCTTACAGGCGATCTTAATCATATAGGCGTATATGAGTTGAAAGAAGATTTAAATATTTTAGAAATTTTAAAACAAACAAAAAATTTTCCTGATAAACCTTTTTTTGTTCAAGTAGGTGGTGGAGCGAGCGGTATTTTTTTAGAACAAGAAAATTTAGATCAACCAATCTTAGGCGCTGGTTCTTTAATTGTGTATGATACAGAAAAAACAGACAAAATTAAGCTTTTAAAAAAGATATTAAGTTTTTTCTTAAAAGAAAATTGCGGTCAATGTGTACCTTGTCGAGAAGGGATATATCGTTTAAATGAATTAATATCAAAAAAAAGTATAGATTGGATTAAAGCTAAAGAACTTTGCCAAACCTTAAAGGAATCTAGCTTTTGTGGCTTAGGTGTAGGCTGTGGTATGGCTTGTGAATCTTTAATAAATATTATTGTTAAATCTAATTTAAAAAATGGGTAATCTTGTTAAAATAAAAATAGATGGTAAAGATTTTGAGTTAGCATCTAATTTAAGTATTTTAGATGTATCTAAAAATTTAAATTTAGATATACCATTTTTATGTGATCATCCTGATTTAGATGTTAGGGCTAATTGTCGAATGTGTATGGTAGAAATCAAAGGTAAATTAGTACCAGCTTGTAGTACCAAGATATCAGAAGGTATGGAAATTATTACCCGTTCTGAGAGAATAGACAAAACAAGAAAAAACAATTTGGAATTAATCATGGCTAACCATCAACAAGATTGTTTTCATTGTCCATATTTTGGGTCTTGTCAATTAAAAAATTTAATGAAAACGTATGAGTTAAATGCTCCTGCTTTTTCATCTCGCAAAAAAAACAGAGAAGATTTTTCCATGGGTAAGTCAGTAGTTTTTAAAAGTCAAAAATGCATGGAGTGTCGTGCTTGTGTATCTGCTTGTGAAAAACAAGGTATTAATTTTTTAGAAGTAGATGGTAATGGTTCGGAATTAAAAATCATACCTTCTTTAAACAAAAACAAAGATTGTGTTTATTGTGGTCAATGTGTGAGCCATTGTCCCGTAGGTGCCATGCTACCTGATATGAGTGATTTAGAAGAAATTGAAAAACTTTTAAAAGAAAAAAAATATATTTTGATAGCTCAGATTGCTCCGGCTATTAGAGCATCACTAGGAGAAGAATTTAAAATACCATATGGTCAATTAACAATAGGACATATTTCTGCAGGATTAAAAGCTTTAGGTTTTCAATACGTTTTTGATGTTTCTACTGGCGCTGATATAACTACTATGGAAGAAGCAAAAGAATTAATTGAACGCATCGAGCATAATGGGAAATTACCGCTTTTAACTAGTTGTTGTCCTGCTTGGGTAAAATATGTAGAATTCTATCGTCCTGAGTTTATTAACAATCTTACTACGGTGCGTTCCCCTCAAATGATCATGTCTAATGTTATCAAATCGCATTGGGCTAAAGAGAATAAAATTAAAGCTACTAATATTAAATTAGTTTCTATCATGCCTTGTACAGCTAAAAAGTATGAGGCTAACAGACCTGAATTTAAAAAATTAGTAGATTATGTCTTAACCACTCGTGAGTTAGCTTTACTTTTAAAACGCCATCAAATCATACCTGAAAAGCTCAAGGAATCAAGCCTAGATGCGCTTTTTAGTAGTTCTGGGGTCATTTACGGGGCTTCTGGAGGGGTCATGGAGTCAGCCTTAAGAACAGCATATTATTTAATTACTGGAAAAGAACCTCAGGAAATTGCTTTTGAAAAGATGAGAGGTCTTGAAGGTTGTAGACAAGCTAAGTATAAGATTGGGAAATATACTTTAAATGTAGCTGCGGTGAGCGGATTAAAAAACGCAGAAAACCTTTTACAAAAAATCAAAGCTGATGCTAAATTATATGATTACGTGGAAATAATGGCTTGTCAGGGAGGATGCTTATCTGGTGGGGGTCAGCCTGTACCAGTTAATGACGAGATCAGAAAAAAGAGAGCTAATGTTTTGTATCAATTAGATAAAAAATCTGAAATTAAATATGCGCATGATAATCCGTTTGTAAAAGAAATATATATGACTTTTTTGAAAGATGAAAAAAACAGAAAGACAGTTTGTTATACCCAATATACTAAAAAGGGGAAAGAAGGACATATAATTAAAAAAATATGATGGCAGAAACTTTAGTTTTAGAAAAAAAGAAAATAAGCACTTTAGTTTTTGTGGGTTTCTTAGCTATTGCTATTGTTGCTCCCTTATTTTTAAAAACACAATTTTTAAGTGGACCTTTGGTTAATGCTGTATTATTTATTGTGACTTTAATGTTAGGTTTAAGATATGGTATTTTAGTAAGCCTTATCCCCAGTGGGTTAGCTTTAGTTATCGGCTTATTACCCATGGTTATCGCTCCCATGATCCCTGTTATTGTTTTAGGAAACATATTAATGGTTGTCTCCTGTAATTACCTTAAAACAAAAAATTATTGGCTCATGATTGTTTTCTCTAGTATTGTAAAATTTGTTTTTATATATGTTGTTTTCCAAATTGTTTTTCAAAATATCTTAGATACTAATTTAAGTAATGTCATTTCATCCATGGTGGGTATTAACCAATTATATACTGCGCTATTAGGTGGAGCTTTAGCCTTTTTGTTTTTAAAAAAATATAAAAAAATATGATAGACCCTAATTGTGTTTTTTGTAAAATCATTAAAAATGAAATTCCCGTTAAAAAATATTATGAAGATGATAAGTTTTTAGCTGTGTTTGATATTAAACCTATCAGTCCAGATCATATTGTTTTGATGTCTAAAAATCATTATACCCATACTAGCGATATGCCTAATTCAGATTGGCAAGAGTTTATCTTAAAAGCTAAAGAATTAGCTGAAACTCATTTAAAAGAAATTGAAGCTGATGGTTACAACCTATTAATCAATGAAGGGGAAGCTGCTCAGTCAATGGTAGCTCACAGACCCCATTGCCATATCATTTTTAGAAAAATTGATGATGGTATTAAGATAGACCCGCGTTAAATTGACCAATTGATTTATTTATGTTTTTGTATTAATATTTTTCAGGTATGATTCAAAAAAGAGGGGTAAACACCATAAAAGAAATCTTAGAGATTCCAATAGCTTTAGAAAGAGTTATTCTTCAAGATTCTAAGAATATTAATAAGATAGCTAGTGTTATTAAAAAAGCCAAAGAGGTGTATTTTATAGGCTCAGGTACAGCAGGCCACGCAGCCTTAGAAGCTAATTATTTATTTTCTAAATTTGGTTTAAATCACAGTAATTTTGTACCTGCTAGCGAGTTTTCTAATTTTGCATCATTTTTAAAGAAAAACAGTGTTATTGTAGCTATTTCTCAGGGCGGAGAAAACATTGATATTATTGAAGCTGTTAAAACAGCAAAAAAACAAGGATGTAAGATTATTGGTATTACTAATGAAATGTCTTCTACGCTTTTTAATTTAAGTGATTTTTCTTTAGATATTTTAGCAGGATCGGAAAAAAGCGTGGTAGCTACTAAAACATATATTAATCAGTTAGCTACTATTATTTTAATAGTTTTTCAAATACGTAAAAAATATCAAAAGGGGATTAAGTTGTTACAAGAAACTATTATTGCTATCTCTGAAATTTTGTTAAAAGAAAATCAAATTAAAATTCAAAAGTTAGCTAAGAAATTAAAAAACAAAGAAGATTTTTTTGCTATTGGTAGAGGGTTAAACTATCCCACTGCTTTAGAGACTAGCTTGAAAATCAAAGAAGCTTGCTACATTCACGCAGAAGGATTAGCTGGAGGAGAATTTAAACATGGTGTTTTGGCCATGGTAGAAAAAGGTTTTCCTTGTATTATTCATACTTCCAATGGCAACAATGAAAAATCAATTTTGTTAGATGCTAAAAACATGTCTCAAAAAGGAGCTTTGATTATTGGTGTAGGTTCTGAAAAGAAAAAAATCTTTAATGTTTGGTTAAAAACCCCTGAAGTTGATGAGATTATCTCACCTTTAACAAATATTATACCTATTCAAATATTAGCTTATCATTTAAGCTTGTTAAGAAACATCAATCCAGACAAGCCTAGAAATCTTGTAAAAAGCGTAAAAAAGCATTAGCATATTATCACTTATGACTATTTTTGAAATTCTTACATATTTTTCTATCTTCATTGGTTTGTATTTTGCCATTTTTATTTTTAGTACTTTTTTTGAAAATAGAAAAAAAATACATCTTAAAGATGACAAACAATATATTTTTCCTTTAGTGAGCTTAGTGGTGCCTTGCTACAATGAAGAATTAAATATTAATAAAACTATTCACTCTATTTTAAACCTTGATTACCCGTCTGGTAAATTAGATATTATTGTTATTGACGATGGTAGCAATGATCAAACATATCAAAAAGCTAAAGAATTTGAATTAAAAGACAATCGTGTCAGAGTTTTTAAAAAAGAAAATGGGGGAAAATATACAGCTTTAAACTTAGGTATTTCT
>CAYNAL010000001.1:0-3679 GCA_964395555.1 uncultured Candidatus Saccharibacteria bacterium | reverse complement strand
ACAAGGTAAGATAACGCTAATGGGATTAGGCCAAATCTGAGAAAGAATATTTTTTAATTTAATATCTAATTTAATATTAAAAAATTTTAAATCTGATATTTGACTGATTAAGATGATACAAGGTTTGTCAGGTTGACGATGACGCAAATAATATACTTTTTCTACAGCTTTAATATTAAAAGCGCTAGCTACTAAACCATAGATAGTATCAGTAGGTATTATTCCTACGCCACCGTCTTTAATAATCTTAGAGATTTCTTTACCTTTGATTTTCTTTTTAAAATTAATCATTTATATGTTTTTTTGACTTTTTCTACCTCTGTTAGCAAATCTATGAGCTTCGTCTCTTAAAGATTTTAAATTACCATATAAGGTTAAAATCATTTCTTCAGTTGGTTTTTTAATGTTTTTACCAAAAACTAAACGATCGTTATCCATTTTTGATAAACCTACTAATGGAATATTTATTTTTAAACGGGATAATACTGATGACAAAAATTGGACTTGAGGTTTACCTCCGTCTATCAAAATCAAATCTGGTTTTGACCATTCCAAATGATTAAAACGACGCACTACCATTTCTTCTAAAGCCCTTAAATCATCATGAGCTGGAGCACTTTTTATCTTAAACAACCTATATGATTTCTTGTCTGGTAAAGAATCGGAAAAAACCACCATGGCTCCAAATGTTTCATGGCCAGAGAGATGAGAAATATCATATCCTTCTAAGCGTCTAAAGCTTTTTATCTTTATCAATGAATTTTCTTTTTGCAACAAGGTAACATCTTGAATGTGTTTTAAAGCTTTGGCTTTTTCCGGGTTTTCTTTAATTAATTTTGACAACAATTTTTGTTTTTGTCCGCTAAGCAACATGACAATATGTGAAATGTTTTTTCTGTAATCAGATATTAGAATCTGCCCGCAACAAATGCCTGGGCACATATGAATTTGATAATCAAAACAAGGTTTGCTGTTAGGTTTACAAAGGCTGTATGGAAAAATCCTTCTAATGATTTGCAGGGCATTTTTTACCAAATACAAGCTTTGATATGGTCCAAAAATATGAATTTTCTTTTGAGAAGTATTTAAAAATTTATCAGCTTCTTTAGATCGTACGATAATAGGTTTGGGATATTTTTGATTTTCATCGATAACAATATAGATGAAAGATCTGTCATCGTTATCTTTGATATTATATTTGGGCCAATGTTTTTTAATGGCTAAAGCTTCGTAGATAATAGCTTCTAAAAGATTATCAGTTGTCTGAAACTTAATGGTCTTTGCTAAATTAACCATCTCTCTGATCCTAGGTTCTAAGTTTTTTTGAAAATAGTTAGCTAACCTTCTTTTTAAAGAAATAGCCCGACCGATATATAATATTTTGTTTTTTGAATCAATAAAAAAATATATACCAGGTTTATCAGGTATTTTTTTAATCTGATCTTTTAAATTAGATCTTGAATTTTTCTTTGAGATTTTTGATTCTGTCATAGGATTCTTGAATCCTAGTTGCGCTGATTTGACCTTGCTTAACTGCTTTAAAAATTGCTTCCTGAGCCGTATATGGAGCTAAACTATCAAATACACTAGCATTGTTAGAAATTATTAAAAGATCACAACCAGCAATAACCGCTTTGACTACTGATTCTGAAAAACCATAATTCTGGCTAATAGCTCCCATTTGCATATCATCTGAGACAATAACACCTTGAAATTTTAATTGGTTTCTTAAAATATTTTGTAAAAATAAAGGAGACAAGGTAGCAGGATATTCTGGATCTATTTTGGTATTAACAATATGTGCGGTCATCACCAAATCTAATTGATTATTTTTAATCAATTTTTCATATGGTATTAATTCTTTTTGTTGATACGTATTAGTAACATCTACTAAGCCTTTATGACTGTCTGATTGGGAACTACCATGACCTGGAAAATGCTTAGCTGCTGTAATAATATTATATTGATGCAAACCTTTGATAAAAGCTTCTGCTTGGCTAACCACTATATCCGGATTATCAGAAAAAGATCTTTCTAAATTTCCGATTACTGGGTTAGTAGGGTTAACGTTAACATCTAAAACAGGAGCAAAATCCATGTTAAATCCTAACTCGGATAATTGTTTGCCTAAATCAGCTCCTATTTTTTCAGTTTCTTTTACATCATTTTTTGTACCCATCTCTAAAGCGCTAGGAATGGTAATGTATCCATATTTAGTTTTTAAACGATTAACATATCCTCCTTCAGCGTCTACGGCTACTAACAATGATTTTTTTGTTAAAGTTTTAATATCAGATATTAATTTTTTTACTTGATTAGAAGCTGAGATATTTCTTACAGAAGATTTGTTAGCTGTATCATAATCAAAAAGGATAATACCTCCTAAATTCAAATCTTTAATAGCTTTTACAATATATGAATCTTCTGTAGCTTCTAAACCTCTGAAACCTACGATAAACATTTGACCAATCTGATCTTTCAACAATTGGTCTTTTTCTCTAACAATATTAATAGCCGTTAATGTTTTATTACCGACATAACCACTAATTGGAATAATGTTATTCTTTGTTTGAAAATCTATTACTGCTTTTTTTGTTAAAGACAAAAAATTACCAGTAACCGGTCCTTGATAGTAGTTATTGTCTTTTAAAAATTGTTGAAGAATTTTTACGTCACTGTTTTGATTCAAACCGTAATATATATTTCTACACCCCCAATCACACGCTTTTACATTTAAAGATAATATTAAAAATATAAAAATAAACAAAAACAAATAAAATTTTTTCATATCTTTATTATATCAAATTTTAAAATAATAGTTAACCTAAATTTTTCTGACGACGTCTTTCTTCTGTTTCATCTAAAATCTTTTTTCTAATTCTAATATTTAAAGGTGTCACTTCCACTAATTCATCTTCTCCAATATACTCTAAGGCAGCTTCTAGACCCATAGTTTTAGGAGTATCAAAATGTTCTGTGGCACCATCATTTTTAGCTCGCATATTAGACAATTGTTTTTCTTTGCAAATATTAACACTAATATCTTGGCTACGATTATTCTGTCCTACAACCTGTCCTTTATACACATCTACTCCTGAGCCGATAAAAAGGATCCCTCTATCTTGGACATTAACTAAACCATACAGTCTAGTTTTACCAGTTTCATGGGCTACCAAAGAACCTTGCTCCCTAGGTCTCCATTCTTTCTCATCTGGCAGATATTTGTAAAAAGCAGTATTGATAATACCTAATCCCCTAGTATCAGTTAAAAATTGACCACGATATCCAAACAAACCTCTGGTAGGTACAATAAATTCTAAAAACACAATACCGTTTTCTGTATACATTTCTTTCATTTCACCATGACGGCTACCTAATTTTTGAATAACTATTCCAGAATATTCTTCTGGTACTTCAATATATACCTGTTCGTAAGGATATAATTTTTGATTGTTTTCTTCTTTAGAAATTACTTGAGGAGATGATACTTGAAATTCATATCCCTCACGGCGTAATCTTTCAATCAATATGGCTAAATGCAATTCTCCCCTACCAGAAACTATCCAAGTTGTATTTGGTCCATCAACTATTTTTAAAGCCATATCTGTTTCTAATTCTTTTTGCAATCTTTCATTAATTTGTCTGGAACTACCAAACTCCCCTTCTGTACCTGCAAAAG